>JAUNGS010000067.1 GCA_030524435.1 Eubacterium sp. | reverse complement strand
AAAACGAGACAGTCGAAACCGTCTCGAAAAAGTCTAACTTTTTGGGGTCACCTCAAACCACGGCTCCCTTTTTTTGGAAGTTTTATCATAACCATCTCAAAATCAGATGATGTTATGCGTCTTCAGATTTTTTCTGTTTTCCGGCTTTTTTAGCTGCCTTGGCAGCGGCCTCCGCTTCAAAGGCTGCGTCAATTTCCGCGTTCCGCTCTTTTACAAGCTCTGCGTACTCAACCTCATCCCGCAGATTACGTTTTTTAGCAAAGTGATAGATAAAGCCACCCATCATGATTGCTTCTAGGAATACGATGGGGAAGCCCGCCACCGTTTTAACGATTTTGATACCCTCGATACCACCGCTGAGAACAAAGATCAGGGTGACAACACAGATCAAAATACCCCAGAATAATTTAACCGGGATCGGCGCTTCAGAAGCACCCTTGTAGTGCTTCAGGGACATGCTGGATAAGGTCTGGGTCATGGAGTCACAGCAGGTGACGATGGATAAGACGATGGTGATGATCATGACGATCTGAACGATCAGGGTACCCGGCATGAACTCGAAGAGATGCATCATAAAGGCTTCAGGTCCAAATTCATTTAAGAAGGTAACCATATCGGATACGCCAGAGATCTGCAGGTGAATGGCAAAGCCGCCGAAGACACCAAACCAGATGATGCCGAAGAGGGCCGGCATAAACAGGTTGACGACGATGAATTCACGGATTGTACGGCCGTGGGCCAGCTTGATGAAGAACAGCCCCATCAGCGGACCGAAGGACATCCAGTCGACCATCCAGTATTCATCCCACCACTGAGCCCACTGCTCACCGCCGATAACCGGCGAGGTGAAGGTGGCCAGCTCAACAAAGTTGGAAATATAGTTGCCAAAGGCCTGAGTTGTCAGGTTAGCCATGTAGGCGGAGGGTCCGATGACAATCAGGAAGAGCAGCAGGATCATGTAGATCCAGGCATTCTTATCGGAAATCCACGCCATACCTTTATTCAGACCGCTGACACTGGACAATACGTAGATCAAGGTGATGGCGATGGCTACGGTCAGCCACATGGTCGGTCCTGTTGGAACATTGAACACGACTTCCATGGAGGAACCCAGCTGGAGAACACACCAGCCCAGGGAACCGGCAACACCGCCGACCAAGGCAAACATGGTCAGACCATCGATGATATTTCTTGCTTTGTCTCCGAGATCCCTGCCATTTCTCAGGAATACGAGACCAGAGCTAACAGAATAGTCCTTGTGCATATTGTAGTAGGCGTAACCCAAAACAACACCCGGCACAACGTAGATGGCGTAGGGTGACAGACACCAGTGCAGGAAGGACTTACTCATCCCCCAGATAATGGCTTCTGTGCTGCCTGCCACAACACCTGCTTCTGCCGGTGGTCCAAAGGCGTGCATCAGAGGCTCCGTCGCTCCCCAGAACACAATACCTGAGCCGATACCGGCACACAGAGACATGGCAAACCACATCCAGGTTTTGTACTTCGGTTTCGCATCTGGACCGCCAAATCTAATGCTTCCTATGGGATGCACAAATAAAACAATCAGAAAGATAACCATTGCCAGTACGACCAATAAAACGATCCAACCAAACCCCGTCATCAAGCTGATGAAGAAGTTTGTCATCAGGCTGATAAAGTTTTCTCCGCTGATGACAGATAAGAGAATGATAATACCCATCAGGATCACTGGTATCGCTACCGGCACGAGACGAATTCTTTTTAACACTTTCTTTTCCCCCTTTTCAAAATTTACCGCGGATTGTCTGCCGCTTACTTTGATGCCTATACTCAACGCAAGAATAATGCCAATTCGTAAATTTAGCATTTAAACAGTTTTTCGCGGTTTTCAGCTTATTTTAAACCCCTTTCGCCAATTTTTCCACGCAAAATTTTATGCATATTTTCGGGAGGTAATCTTGAAAACGTTATAAAAGCGTCTTTTTTAACCCATTTGTCATATTATTTTGCATGTATTGTTTTTTTGCACTTCCCTTCATCGATTCTCTTTAAAAAATTTTCTCCAATTTTCTAAAAAAACTTCTTCTTCCTTAATATATCTCATTTTTTACGGAAAACCGAGGCTAAAAACTTTTATATAGCCCCACTCGTATTCCCTGTTTCTGGCACAAAAATTGCATTTACTTTGTGGTAACGAAATGGTTTATATCTTAAAAAATAAGGGAGGCATTAAAATGCAAAGAGATCTAAACATCAACTATATGACAACCCGTAAAAACCACACCTGCTACGGTATGGGTCTTGGGATCATGGTTCTGGATGACGCCTATCCGGGATTCCCCGGCGACGTCAGAAACGCCAGCGCCTGGGGCTTTCCCATTCAGTACGAAATCGCCAAGGGCGTAGACAACTACACCCTGGTCTGGGAGCAGGACAAAACCCCCTGCCGTGAACCCATCATCCAGGCTGCCAAGAACCTAGAACGCATGGGCTGCCGGGCCATCGCCGCCGAATGTGGTTACTTCGCTTACTTCCAGCAGGACGTGGCCGGCGCCGTAGACGTTCCCGTATTCATGTCCAGCCTGCTTCAGGTACCCTTCATTCAGCAGCTCATCGGACCGAAAAATTCCGTTGGCATCATCTGTGCCCAGAAGCGTTTCTTAACTGATACCCACCTGCAGAAGGTCGGCATCGATTTGAACAGCAACTTCCACATTGCCGGCGCCCAGGATGAATACGGCTGCCCGCAGTTTGATACCCTCTGGGATCACGAAAAACGTCCGGAAATTCCGGAAAGCTACTACGATCAGTCAGAAAAGGATATGATCCGCATCACCAAGGAATTTATTGCAAAATACCCCGACATCAAAGCGATTATGTTAGAATGTACAGGTATGCAGCCCTTCGCCAGAGCCATTCAGCGCGAGGTTGACCTGCCGGTATTCTCCTGGGGCACCCTGCTGGACTACGCCTGGTCCTGTGTTGCCCACCGCGATTACTACGGACATATTTAATTCATATATATGTCAGCAATTAATGGTTGATGTGGGTGGGCACACACCCACCCGCATTTTTCTTTAATTGCTCTGTCCCCTGCTGTCTTTACGAATTACAAACTATTAATTGCTACGAAAAGAGGACTCACATGAAATCTTACGAAAAGTACATTTCCAAGGAAGATATTCAGAAAATTCATGAAACTTCTTTAAAGGTATTATCCGAAGTCGGGGTTATTTTTGAACACCCCGAGGTTGTTGAACTGTTTAAAAGCCACGGCGCCCGCGTCGACGGCAACACCGTGTACATGGATGAAAAATTTGTCATGGACGCCCTGTCCACCATTCCTTCATCCTTCACCGTTGAAAATTCCAAGGGAAACCACACCTTTGGCGGCGGCAGCCGCGTGCTGATGCCGGCAGTCGGCAGCATCTACCTGCTGGAGGATGGCAAAATCCACAAGATGACCAACGACGACACCGTCAATCTCTTTAAGATTTCCGACACCAGCGACGTCATCGACTGCAATTACTTCAACGTATTCCTTGAAGACAAACAGCTTACCATGGAGGAACGGATTTACAGCCCCGTGGCCATGGTCTTAAAATACTCCCACAAAACGGGCCTCCACCTGATGCCCAACACCTTCCCCATCCAGGGAGATATCCGGGAGCCCTTCAAAAAAGGTCTGGAGCTCATCAATCAGTTCGAGGGCCGGGAAGACGTCTACAACAACATCGTTCACGTCAACTCCCTGTCTCCGCTGTGCTTCGACCACGATCCCCTGGTGAAATTTTTGGTAGGTGCAGAGATGAACCAACCCTTATGGTTCTCACCCTGCGCCATGCCCGTTCTCACCGGGCCGCCGTCGGTGGCTGGTCTGGTTGCCATGTCCAACGCCGAGGTGGTTGCTGGCATGGTTATGGCACAGCTGGCACGCCCGGGAATCCCCGTGGTTTACGGCCAGACCTCTGCCTCCACAAATCTGCGTGAAATCCAGCTGTCCATCGGCGCACCGGAAACCGCACTGATTTCCTACGCCACCGCTGGCTTAGCCGATTTCTATAACGTACCCTTCCGCACCGGCGGCGGTCTCAGCGACGCCAAGGATTTCGACGCCCAGACTGGCTACGAATCCGACATGATGATCCGCTCTACTTTAGATGCAGGCCCCGACCTGGTGCTCCACGCCTGCGGTATCCTGGGCAGCTTCAACATCACCAGCTTTGAAAAATTCCTGATGGACGAGGATGTCTACCGCATGAATCGGCGTCTTTTGGCAGGCATCGACGTCACCGAGGAAACCCTGTGCTTCGACACCATCAAGAAGGTCGGCCCCAGGGGCAATTACCTCCAGGGACGCACCCCCAAGATGTTCCGCAAGGAATTCTTCACGCCGAAGTTCTTCAACAAGGAAGACCCCAACCAGTGGCAGCAGAATGGCAATAAGCCCATCACCGACAACCTCACCCAGGCCGTCAAGGACAGACTGGCTTCCTATTGCCCGCCGGAAATCACCAAGGAGCAGGAAGCTCTGCTGAATCAGTATATTCCTGAAAAATACAGAGATCATATCTAAATTTACTTGTACACAAGAGGAGAAGAAAAATGGAAACCACCAAGAGAAACATCGATTTTGGCGTTTTAAACCAAAATAAGATTGAAACCATCCACGAAAAAAGCCTGGAGCTTCTGGAAAATTTTGGGATGCGCGTCACCGGTGACCGCACCCTGGAGGCCCTGAAGAAATACGGCTGTAAGGTTGACGGCAACATGGTTTACTTCCCCAGAGAAGTCGTCGCCAAAGCCTTAAACACCATTCCCAAGGAACTGACCTTGTACAACAGAGACGGCAGTCCCAGCATGGTCATCAACAGCAAGAACAATGTCTACTTCGGCACCCACTCCGACCAGCTGGAATACCTGGACTACAAGACCAACAAGGCCCGCACCTTCTTAAAGGCAGACACCAAAACCATGTGTACCCTGGCCAGCGCCCTGGAAAACATCAGCTTCGTCCTCTCGGTAGGCATGAGCGGTGACGTTGACCCGGCGGTTCAGTCCCAGGTTACCTTCATCGAAACCGTTAAAAATTTCGATAAGACCATCAACTTCTCAACCAACGATATCGAATCCCTCCAGGAAATCATCGACATCGCTGCGGTGGTGGCCGGCGGTCACAAGGAGCTGGCTGAAAAGCCCTTTATTTTCAATTACTGCGAGCCCATTCCGCCGCTGACCCATCCCATCGAGAGCACGGAAAAGCTGTTCATCAGCGCCACCAATAAAATTCCTGTGGTCTACATGCCCTACTGCATGATGGGCGGTACCGCTCCCATCACCATCGCCGGCGCCCTGGTTCAAAACAACGCCGAAATTTTATCCGGCGTCGTCATCACCCAGGCCGTCAACGAGGGTGCGCCGATGATCTACGGCTCCATGCCCACCGTCTTCGACATGAAAACCACCGTCGGTTCCTACGGCGCTCCGGAATTCCACTTATCCGTTGCGGCGGCCTCCGAATTGGCCAACTACTACAGCCTGCCCTTCTACGGCACCGCGGGCTGCAGCGACGCCAAAACTGTGGATCCTCAGTCGGTTTCCGAGGTTCAGATGGAGCTCTTCTCCTCGATTTTGAGCAAGGCCAACATCGTTCACGACATCGGTGTTCTGGATCACTGCAACAGCGTTGCACCGGCCATGGTCGTTTTGGCCAACGAGATGATCAACGAGCTCAGCGCCTACTCCAAGGGCGTAGAGGTCAACGACGAAACCCTGGCCATGGACGTCATCAAGCAGGTTGGCCACGGCGGTCACTACCTCAACGAAATGCACACCCTGTCCAACTTCAGAAGCGTCTGGTATCCTGAATTCTACGACCGCAAGATGGTCAATCCCGACGAATCAGAAATCCTGACCCGGGTTACAGAAAAAATCGACAACATTTTAGAAACCCACAAGGTTCCTGAACTGGATGCCGACATTCTCAAACAAATCGAAAAGATTGAGAAAAAATATATCTAAATACGCTTTCCCTCTTAATTGATTCAGGCAGCATGAAAATGCTGCCTTCTTGCGATGGTGCCTTTTATTCAATTATTAGGCAAATCAAAGGCACCTTATCATCGGGCAAATTTCCAAAATTTCATTGCCTTGCTGCGTCAAATACTAGACTTTTTGACGCAGAAAATTCAAACGGTAAATGATAAAAAGCTGCCAAGAATAAAATGATACCTTTTATCTATAACGTAATCGCTTTCGATATTGCGCTTAAAATAATTATATTGCAGCTGCGTCAAAAAGTCTGCCTTTTGACGCGGAAGGGAGTATTTCTGTGAAATCCAAAAAAGACAACCTGACCGACGCCTTAAAGCGAGAGACCCTGCCCATCAAAGATATCGAATCCATCGAAGATATCTGCATCAACGTCGTCGACAAAGACGGTAAAATCGTCTGTTACTCCAAGGGCTGCGCCTTAATCGAGGACATGGCCCACGATGAGGTTGTGGGCAAAACCAACGACGAGCTCTACGAGTACGTGGAAAATGAATCCATGCAGCAATACGTTCTGGAAACCGGAAAAACTGTCCGGGACGTCCACGTCAAGTACACCTCACCCTCGGGCCGGATTGCCGATGTCATCAGCAGCACCTATCCCGTCTTTTCCGAAAAAGACAGCGGCGAGGTGGAGGCCGCCATCTGCATTTACAGAGACGTCTCTGACTACATGCGCATGGCCAGAACCATCGACAAGCTCCAGAGCGCCTTAAAGGACTATCAGTCCAGCCGGGACAATGGCACCCAGTTTACCTTCAAGGATGTCGTCGGCTCCAGCGTGGCCACCCGGGAGTGCGTGCGCCAGGCGGAAATTGCTGCTCAGACCAACGCCTCGATCCTGATCGCCGGTCCCACCGGCAGCGGCAAGGAGGTCTTTGCCCAGAGCATTCACAACGCCAGCGACCGTGCGGACCATCCCTTTGTGGCCATCAATTGCTCTGCCATCCCGGAAAATCTGCTGGAGAGCACCCTCTTCGGCACGGTTAAGGGCTCCTTTACCGGCGCTGTGGACGCCAAGGGGCTGCTGGAGACCGCCAAGGGGGGAACCCTGTTTCTGGATGAGATTAACTCCATGAATCTGGCCCTCCAGGCAAAAATTCTGCGGGTTCTCGAAACAAAGCGCTACCGGAAGGTCGGCGGCAACAAGGAGCTCACCATGGACGTCAGAGTTCTGAGCGCCACCAATCAGGATCCCCTGAAGGCCATCGAGGACAATGTGCTGCGCTCTGACCTCTACTACCGCCTGGCTGTTTTTTCCATCAATCTGCCGCCGCTGTGTGAAAGACGTCAGGATATTCTGGATCTGGCAGAGTCCATTCTCTCCGCAGAGTCTGTCAACATGGGCAAACGCCTGAACAGCATCGGCGAGGAGGCCAAAAAAATTCTTTTAAACCACGATTGGCCCGGCAATGTCAGAGAGCTCAAGCATGTCATCACCCAGTGTATTTATATGGCCAAATACCAGGACGCCGTTCTGGAGCCTGAGCTTCTGCCGGAGTATCTGAAGAAGAACTACACGGACAAACGCTTTGCCGAGTGCTACCTTAAAAACACCTCGGATGACAAAAATCTCAAGCACACCCTGGGCCGCATCGAGCGCCAGATTTTGATGGACGTTTTAAATGAGCACCATTTTAACATCAGCAAAAGTGCCAAGGCCCTGGGGATTTCCAGACAAAACCTTCAGTATAAAATCAAGCTTTTTAACCTGGAGCCTGAGAAGGGCTAAAACAATTCCAGTCATTGCAAAAAAATAACCGGTGCAGGATAAGCTCCTGACACCGATTATTTTTTTGTATTTCTAATTTATCCTCTCAATCAAAGACTCCGCCTTGTCGAAATCCACCTTCAGGCCAGCGTGGCCCTTGAGGTAAAGGTCTCCCAAAAGCTCCATGGCGTCGGAGATGCCGAAATGCGCCGCCGCCTTGATCCAGTCCACCACGGATTTTACGTTGTTGGTGGCCCAGCATGTCTCGGGCTTCTCATAGGCCTCGTAAAGGCAGTAAACGCTGCCCAGCTCCTTACCCTTCTTCAGCCATTTTTTCGCCCGGAAAGCGCCATTTTTGCCGCTGACGTAGCTTTTGTAGTAGCGGTACAGCCCGTAGGAGGCCTCGGTAAAGCCCTCGGCCAAAGCGCTGTGGTAATAGTCGGCAGATTCAGTGTTCAAGCACACCCCGGTTTCCAGGCGCATGATATGCTCGCAGGCCCGGCCGGCGTAGAACATGGCGGCGCCGTTGCCGGATTCCGCCGCTTTTTTCAGCCAGAACAGACCCTCGTCCAGGCCCACCGGCGTGCCCCAGCCCAAGAAGTGCATTTTCCCCAAAAGCACCTGGGCAGAGACATCCCCGGCCGCCGCCAGATCTGAGACCTTCTCAAAGACCCTTTGGCCGTAATTGGCAAGGAGCTTCTCGAAGGCGTAGCGATCCTCGGGGTTGGGCAGAGAATTGATGATTCTCGCCTCAAAGTTGAGCTCATTATCAAAGCTATAGGCCAGCACAGCGTTGTAGCGGCTTTTGTAAACCAGACAGATCTCCTTGTAGGCCCGCTCCAGAACCTTGAGGATCTGCGCCTGCTCCGTATTTTTGCGGTACATTTCCTCCAGATTCGGTCCCAGAGGCATGTTTTTTCGATAATAAACGATATT
>JAUNGS010000066.1 GCA_030524435.1 Eubacterium sp. | reverse complement strand
CGAGGTCGACATCGCCAACAGGGACGCAGATTGGAGGCGCAAAATGCTGACTTTAGAGATGAAGATGAACGACCAGCGGCTATTGGGATGGCGTGAAGGACATTCTAAGGGCCGCTCTGAAGGCCTGCGTGAAGGACGCTCCGAAGGCTTGCGTGAAGGACGCTTGGAAACCAAGCGTGAAGATGCCTTGAAAATGCTTCAGGAAAATTGTGATCCTACTTTTATTTCTAAAATCACGGATCTTTCTGTGGATGAGATTCTTGCTCTTGGGGATAAGGATTTTTCGGAATAACTAAAACTGTACGTATACAGCAAACAAAAATGCACACCGTTGCCGGTATGCATTTTTTGTTTGCCCCATCAGTTTTACAGCTTGATCAGCTTAAAGGTATCCAGCACGTAGGCTGCCATGATGGCCAGGGTGAATATGGGGGCGATGTACTTGAGCATAAAGGTGTACAGGGGCTGTCTCTTGAAGCTCCCGGAGGCTTTCAATTCGTCTGCCACAAGCTGCGGCGAGGTGATCCAGCCCACCAGAATACAGGTCATACAGGTGCCCAGGGGCATCAGCAGGTAGTTGGAGACAAAATCCATAAAATCGAGGATCTGAAGGCCAAAGATATCGAAATTGGCCCAGATACCGTAGCCCAGGCTCGGCGCAACCCCCACCACAAAACAGAAGGCCGCCGTCAGAATAACTGCGGTGTGACGTTTGAGGTTCAGGTGATCCACCACCGCGCTGATGATGGCCTCCATCAGGGAGATGATGGAGGTTAAGGCCGCAAAAAGCACCAGCACGAAGAACACCGCTCCCACCAGGCCCCCCAGGGGCATGGTGGCAAAGACCTTGGGCAGGGTGATGAACATCAGGCTCGGCCCTGCGTTTAAAGCCTGGGGATCGCCGCCGGAAAAGACGAAGACCGCCGGGACGATCATCATGGCCGCCAGCACCGCAATGCCCGTGTCGAAGATCTCGATCTGACCCACACATTTTTCGATGTCCTCATCCTTCTTCATGTAGGAGCCGTAGGTGATCATGATGGCCATGCCCAAAGACATGGAGTAAAACATCTGGCCCATGGCCGCCACAACCCCCATGACAGAGAACCGGGAAAAATCGGGAATCAGCAGATACTTAAAGCCTTCTGCAGCGCCGGGCAGGGTCATGGTGTAGACGGCCAAAAAGATGGTCAAAAGCACCAGGGCAGGCATCAGCACCTTACTGGCCTTTTCAATGCCCTCCTTTACGCCTTTAAACAGAATCACGGCGCCCATGAGGATAAAGAGATCCATCCACAGCACCGGCTCCCCGTTGGAGGCGATGTAATCGGAGAAAAAGGTATCCCCCGCCGCAGCCTCCATACCGCCGCTGGCAAACACCGTCAGGTATTTAATCACCCATCCCCCGATGACGCTGTAGTAGGGTGTGATGATCACCGCCACAACGACGGCGATGACGCCGATAAAGGTAGATTTAGGTGCAATTTTTCTGTAGGCACCGATGGGGCTCAGGCCCGTTTTTCGACCGATGGCGATTTCTGTCACCATCAGGGTGTAGCCAAAGGTCAACACCAGGATAATATAGACCAAAATAAAGGCCCCGCCGCCGTACTTGGCTGCGTAATAGGGAAAACGCCAGATATTGCCCAGGCCCACGGCGGAGCCTGCCGCCGCCAGAACAAAGCCCAGCTTCCCCGAAAACTGACTTCTCTTTTTCGTTTCCAATCGAAAACCTCTCCTCTCATCCGTTTGCTTTTCCATTTTGCCTGCGGTAATTTCCGCATATAGTTTAAAATTATATAGTACTTTATACAATTTGTACAGTTTTTTCTGAGTTTCCCTATCCTTCAAAAAACAAAAACAGAGCCTCCGGAGAAGCTCTGTGATCTCTTGTGACCTTAATCCAATCTGTTTAAATTATACGCGCCGTAGTACAATCCCCCGGACTGCACCAAAGACAGGATCCCTGTGGTGCTTTCCCCCAAAACGTTGGTAAACCGGCACAGGATTTCCAAATGTCTGGCCTCGGTGACGGGCACGTAGAGGTCGATGCCCACCCGTTTGCCCACGGGCAGAAGCAGCGGGTGCTCCAAAGCGCTGGTGCCGGTGATCTCGGGATTTAAGGCCTCGATGCCCAAAGCCACCACCGGCAGACTTCCCTGGTTAATCAGATGGCAGGGGAGTCTGACCCAGGCGGTCTTTTTGTTGATGGGAATGACGATAGCCTTTCTGCAGCAGCCGACCTCGCTTTTTGGCAGATTTTGAACCAGAGAGGGCTGTCTGGGCTCCAGCATCACAAAGGACAAGGCCTCCAGGGCCCCCTGTTTCCCCTTTTTTCCGCGCTGTTCTCTGAAAATCCACAGCAGCACCCCCGCCAGAAAAACGGCGGCGGCGTAGATCAGGGCGCCGTTGAAGATCACCGCCCAGGCCAGGCTGGAGTAGTCGGAAAACCACAGGCCCCTGGGGGCACCTGCGATCAGAGCCACAGCGGCCAGCCCAAAGGGCAGAGCCAGCATGGCCGAAAACACCCGGATGAAAAAGCTCCGGTCTGCATCCTCACCGGGATTTACCACCCCGTAGATTCCCACCAAAACAAAGGGCAGCACCAGGGCCAGCAAATTGTGTATACTAAAGCTTAAAATCAACAGCAGGGCACAGATCAAAAGTCCCAGCCGTTTAAACCAGCTTTCCTCATAAAATTTTTTCATCGCTTATTCTCCTTTGTCGCTGCTTTCTCGAAAATATTGAGATAAGCCTAATCTTCCTCAAGTATCTGCCGCATCAAGGCGATAAATTTCTCCTCGCAGTCAGCCATGGAAAAGGACTCCCGCCTGAGATGCTCAAAATAGCTCTGGGATCTGGCGGAGGTGATGTGGCTGGCCCGGCGGCACAGCGCCCCAAAGGCCGTCATGGCCGCCGGATCGTAATTGAAATCTGTCGGGCGCATAAAATAGTCTAAATCTACGTCTAACACCAGGGGACCCTCAAGCCCTTCAAGAAAGGCCTGAACCCAAAAGCCCGCCGCCTCAAAGGCCGAATTTTTCAAGGAGCCAAAATGGGCCTCGGGCACCAGGTAATGGGTGCCTGTGGCGTAAAGGTGCTTCTCCATGCAGTTGATCATGTGGTAGTCTCTTAGATACCCCAGAGTCATCCCCGTATTGATGTGCTCATCGTTGCGCATCAAGGACATCTTCGCCGCCAGGGTGTCTAAATTCTGGGGATCGATCTCATCTAAGACCCGGCGCTCAAATTTCTCCACCAGGACCTCCTCCCTCAGGGGATCGATGGCCATGGCCTTCTGGTAGGCCTGAAGCCAGAAGGGCGGGTTGGTGTCGGGGTGATAGTCGACGCTGACCAAGGTCAGAGGCTCCCCGAGCTCCTGGGCCGCCCTGGCCCAGAGCAGCAGCACGTACTGATGATTGTCCACAATGCTCAGACAGTTTCCCCCGAGACCGACGGTTCTTAAATGCTCTTTAGCCAGCAGGGCATCAATCATAATTTTGCTCCATATAGGCCCTTAAAAGGGCTGAAATATCCGAGCGGGTGAGCACCTTGAAAATTTCTCCCCGGAGCTGTGTAGCGTTTTTAAGGCCCTTGGTGTAGGCCGCCAGGTGCTTGCGCATCTCCTTGACCACGGCGGACTCCCTGGGCATCAGACCCAAAAGCTCGGTGTGCTCCAGGGCAGTCTGCACCCGCTCCTGGGGCGTCTGGACCGAAGTCTCCCCGGTTTTCAGATAATCGTTAATCTCTTTAAAGATAAAGGGATTGCCCACGGCGGCTCTGCCCACCATGACGGCGTCGCAGCCGGTGGTCTCAAAGGCTTCCTTTGCCCGGGGGCCGCTGTCGATGTCCCCATTTAGGATGATGGGAATCCCCTGGCTTCGGCGCTTAACCTCGGCGATGATCTCCCAGTCGGCCTGCCCCGAATAAAAGGCACTTCGGGTGCGGCCGTGGATGGTGTGGGCGTCGGCCCCGGCCTCCTCGATGACCTCGGCGATCTCCAGGATATTGACGCTGTCCTCGTCCCAGCCGATGCGGGTTTTCACCACCACCGGCTTGGTGCTGACGGACTTCAGGGTTTTGACAATTTTGCCCAGAAGGGCCGGATTTTTCATCAGGGCCGAGCCCTCGCCGTTTTTGACGATTTTTGGCGCCGGGCAGCCGGCGTTGAAGTCCAGCAGGGCAAAGGGCAGCGGGTTGATGTACTTTTTTACCACCTCGGCCAGGATATCGGGCTCGGAGCCGAAGAGCTGCAGCCCCGCCGGGGCCTCGTCCTCTGTGGTCAGCATGAGCTCCGCCGTTTTTTTATCCTTGTAGTACAGGCCCTTGGCGCTGATCATCTCGGAAAAAACCGCCCCGGCGCCGAATTTTTTGGCCATCAAGCGAAATGGCAGGTTGGTATAACCTGCCATGGGCGCCAAAAACACGGGATTCTCAATGGTAAGGCTGCCGATCTCTATCATCTGCCGCTCCAATTACCCCGGATATTTTTGTCGTGGATGATCTTAAGCCCCTTGAGGGAAAGCTTGGGATCGTAGATATCGATGGCCCGGGTTTCCTCGTGGAACATCCGGCCGTAGCCGCCGGTGGCCACCACCTTGATGCCCGGCACGGCGATTTCCTCCATCATCCGGGCGATGATGTACTCCACCTGACCGATGTAGCCGTAAACCAGACCCGCCTGCATGCTGGTGACGGTGTCCTTGCCCAAAATAGAGGCCGGCTTCTCGATGGCGATGCTGGGCAGCTGGGCGGCGTTTCTGAACAGGGCCTCGGCGGAGATCTGAATCCCCGGGGAGGTGACCTTGGCCAGGTAGGCGCCGTTTTTATCCACGTAGTCGTAGGTGGTGGCCGTGCCAAAGTCCACCACGATCACCGGGCCGCCGTAGAGGTTGTAGGCCGCCACCGCGTCGATGATTCTGTCGGCGCCCACCTCGGCGGGGTCGCTGGTCAAAATGGGCATGCCCGTCTTGATCCCCGGCCCCACCTCCAGGGCCTCTAAGTTAAACAGCTTCTTGATGCCGTTGTTCAGCGAATACATGATGTTGGGCACCACCGAGGCGATGATGACGCTCTCCACCTCGTGGTAATCCAAATCGTCGTTGTCGAAAAAACCCTGGATCAGTACGGCGTACTCATCCGATGTCCTGGGCGTCTTGGACACAAAACGCCAGGAGCAGAGGAGATCCTCCCCCTCAAAAACACCAATTTCTGTGTTTGTATTGCCTACGTCAATGACTAATACCATCTCTTTAAACCTCTATCTAGCTTACTCCGGATTATTTTTCTTCTGAACCTTGTCCATGAATTTTTGCTTCTGGACCACAAAACGCTGGTGAGTTCCCTGACCCACCTTCTGAACCGTATCCCAGGCCTCCACCTCAAAATCCAGGCGGCGGCTGTCGATATTCTTTAGGACAACCTTCACCCGCACCTTCATGCCGATGGGGGTGGCCGCGATGTGGTCAAGGTTCATATTGACCCCCACGGTGGTGCTGTCCTCGGGCAGACAGAGCTCTGCCATCTCATAGGCCGCGTTTTCCACCCAGGCGATGAGCATAGGTGTGGCCAGCACCTCCAAGCCGCCGCTGCCGACGCTTTTGGCGGTCTCAGCCTTTGTCACCAGGTGATCCTTCTTTACTTCCATGCCGACTTTCAGTTCCTGCATTGTCATTATCCTTCTTTCTAAGGCGGCGATGCCGTCTGTTCTGTATTTTATCCGTATAAGGGAAAAGCCGTTATCTCTAACGGCTTCTCTCCCAAACTCCATTCATCTATTCGATTGTCGCTGTGCCTATTTATTCTTCTGTACTGTCCTCGACGCTGTATTCCACCGTCGTCTCTGGGACTTCGTCGGTCTTTGTCTCGGGCTGACCGGCGTACATGGCTCTGAACTCCTCGCCGGTGATGGTGCTGACCTTGAGGAGATGCTCGGAGATTTCCACCAGCTTATCCTTCTTTTCGGTGAGGATATCGCAGGCCCGCTCAAAGGCCGTCTCGACGATATTACGGATTTCCTTGTCGATGACCGCCGCCACCTCCTCGCTGTAGTTGCGGGAGCGGCCCAGGTCTCTGCCCAGGAAAACCTCGCCGCCGTCGTCGTGGCCGAAGGTCATGGGGCCGAGGTGATCGCTCATCCCCCACTCGGTGACCATCTTCCTGGCGATGCTGGTGGCCCGCTCAATGTCGTTGGAGGCGCCGGTGCAGATATCGTCCAGGGCCACCTTTTCGGCGGCACGGCCCCCCAGAAGACCGGCGATGCGGTCCAAAAGCTTACCCTTGCTCATGTGCTGACTGTCGTCGCTGGGCAAAGAAATGGTGTAGCCTGCGGCCATTCCCCGGGGAATAATGGAGATCTCGTGGACCTCCTCGCCGTTGTGCAGGTATTCCATGACGATGGCGTGACCCGCCTCGTGGTAGGCGGTAATCTTCTGGTCGGATTCCACCACCACCTTGCTCTTCTTTTCAGGGCCGGCGATGACGCGCTTGATGGCCTCCTCCAGCTCGGTCATGGTGATGACCTTGGCCTTCTTCCTGGCCGTCAGAAGCGCCGCCTCGTTCATGAGGTTTTCAAGATCCGCACCGGTGAAGCCCGGGGTTCCCTTGGCAATGACCTCCAAATCTACCGATGAATCCAGGGGCTTGTCTTTTTTGTGTACCTCGAGGATTTCCCGGCGCCCCTTGACGTCGGGAACCCCCACCAGCACCTGGCGGTCGAAGCGGCCGGGCCGCAGCAGAGCCGGGTCAAGGATGTCGGGACGGTTGGTGGCGGCGATGACGATGATGCCCTCGTTGATGCCGAAGCCGTCCATTTCAACCAGCAGCTGGTTCAGGGTCTGTTCTCTCTCGTCATGGCCGCCGCCGAGGCCTGCGCCTCTGTGGCGCCCTACGGCGTCGATTTCGTCGATGAAGATGATACAGGGCGCATTCTTCTTGGCCGTCTCGAAGAGGTCGCGCACCCTGGAGGCGCCGACGCCGACGAACATTTCCACGAAGTCGGAGCCCGAGATGATGAAGAAGGGTACCCCGGCTTCCCCGGCTACGGCCCTGGCCAGCAGGGTTTTACCGGTCCCCGGAGGGCCCACCAAGAGCACGCCCTTGGGGATTCTGGCCCCCAGGCGATTATAGCGCTCCGGCGATTTTAAGAAGTCGACGATTTCCGCCAGCTCCTCCTTCTCCTCGTCGGCGCCGGCCACGTTGTCAAAGGTGACCTTTTTGTCCGAATCACTGTGCATCCTGGCCTTGCTCTTGCCGAAGGACATGACCTTGCCGCCGCCACCGCCGGACTGCTGGGTAAACATCATAAAGAATACCACCATGAGAACGATGATGACCGCCGAAGGGATCAGGGAGATCCACCAGGAATCCTGGGGCTTGGCAATTTCAATCTTCATATCCGGGTTGTCTGCGCTGTAGCTCGCAACCTGCTCCTCGATGAGGTACTGGGGTACGATGGACTCAAACTTGGTGCCGTCGGTCAGGGTTCCCGTGGCCTTGGACTGATTGATTTCAATTTCTGAAATCTGTTTTTGGTTCAGGCTGCTCAGAAGCTCGCTGTAGCTCAGGGTTTTAACTTCTGATTTCATGGGATTTAACAGGCTTACCGCGACGATGATGACCAAAAGAATCGCCACGTAAAACCCGATCATTTTTAAATATTTTTTCAAAAGCACTGCACTCCTTTCCTTGTGATATTTGAACGCGTCATTTTACATATAACACGATTCCTTTAAAATACCGATTTCCGGCATGTTTCTGTACTGCTGGGCATAATCCAGGCCGTAGCCCACCACAAATTCGTCGGGGATTTCAAAGCAGGTGTAGTCCGCCTCGAGGTCCACCACCCGCCGCTCCGGCTTGTCCAGCAGCGTGCAGATTTTAACCTCCGATGCCCCCTTTTCCTTGAAAAACTCCGTGAAAAACTTCAGGGTATTGCCGCTGTCCACGATGTCCTCCACCAGAAGGATGCTTCGGCCGGCGACGTCGATGGACAGATCCCCCGCCATCTCAACCTTGCCGGAGCTCTCGGTGCCTCTGCCGTAGCTGGAGGCCTTGATAAAATCAATCTCCACAGGCACCTTGATCTCGCGAATCAGATCTGCAAAAAAGATAACACTGCCCTTTAAAATACAGATGGCAATGGGATTTTTGTCCTTGTAATCCTCGGAGAGGCGGGCGCCGATTTCCGCCACCTTCGCCTGGATGGTCTCGGCGTCTATTAAAATCTCTTTGATATTTTCCTTCACTTAATTCTCCTCGTATTCCCTGGGTGCTAGGGGTAAACAGCGAACGGCCAGGATTTTCCTGGTTGTGTCGTCGGGGGTATAGGCCGCATTGTAAAGCCGCCCGGGACTCCACAGAATTTCACTGCCGCAGGCCAAGAGCGGAAGGCTGTCTCTGATCTCGCGGTCCGTCTTGGTGTCTATGAAAAAGTCCTTGAGCTTTTTTCGCCCCTGCATGCCCTTGGCGTAAAAATAATCGCCGGTTTTTCGGCCCCTCAGGTGAAGCCGTCCCTTTATTTTACCACAATCAAAATATTTTTCATCAGAATTTTTCAATTCTTTCAAATTATTTATCAAAAAAACACGCATTTCCAGAAGGAGGCCCTCCCGGGCAAAATAAACCCTGCCCTCTTGGGGCAGAGGATAGTCGCCGAAGCCCCTTTTCTTACCGCCGGGGCGCTTTTTTTCAATCCAGAGCAGGTCGTAGCTTCGCCGGAGGCGAAGCCCCCCCGGCACCTCGGCCTCCCAGACTGTCTTTTGGGAGCGCAGCAGGGCCAGAGGTTTTTCTATATGATTGTACGCCACTTCCTTTAAACTACCCTTAATCGTGAGGATGCACCGTCTCAGCAGTGCCCGCTGCAGCAGCGGGTGCAAAGGCAGCAGGGCCGCCGCCTCCACCCAGAGGCCCTCGCCCTCCCGATGCAAAAGGGCCTCGGCGGCTTGATCCACCTGGGCCTCCAGGAAATCCTCGTAGCCCCGGGCAAGCTCTGAAAAGTCACAGAGTCGGGCCTTGACCCCGGGGTTGATTGCCTCCAGGGCCGGCATCACCGACAGCCGCAGCTTGTTTCTGGTGGCCACCGCCTCAAAATTGGTGGCGTCGGTCCTGTAGGCCAGCCCACGGGCGTCACAGTAGGCGCAGATATCAGCCTTGCCCACACATAAAAAGGGCCTGACAATCGTCATACTGCCCTCGGTGCTCAAGGGGGCCATACCCCCGGCACCTTTGACGCCGGTGCCTCGAATCAAGCGCATCAGCACCGTCTCGGCCTGATCGTCCTGGTGGTGGGCCAGGGCCACTTTGGAGAAGCCGTGCTTTGCCGCCAGCTCGGCGAAGAAAGCCCGTCTGGCCTCTCTGCCGGCCTCCTCCAGCCCCCGGCCCCCAAGCTGAGCCTGGGCAGACACGTCGGCGGCTTTAAGGTAAAAGGGAATATCCCGGGCCAGGCAAAAATCCTTGACAAATTCGGCGTCGCCGTCGGCGGCAGCACCCCTGAGACCGTGGTGCAGATGGGCCGCCGCCACTGAGATGCAAAGCCTTTGGCTGATGCTGTGCAAAAAATACAACAAAGCCAGCGAATCTGCGCCCCCGGAAACCCCGATGAGCACCCTATCGCCGGCTTGTATTAAATTCTTTTCAGAGATATATTTTAAAATTTGCGATTCCATGGCTAAGCCCTGTCTGAGAATAAAAAAATGGTGGTCGCTATAGGGCTCGAACCTATGACCCTCTGCTTGTAAGGCAGATGCTCTCCCAGC
>JAUNGS010000006.1:15683-61761 GCA_030524435.1 Eubacterium sp. | reverse complement strand
AAAGTAAGGTATTGCTATTTATCATTGCAATAATGCTTACAAATATTGTTGTTATGGCCGATTTAGCAATATATGTTATTACAAATGACTTGTACACTGCTTTTCCCCAAAATGTAAACGTTGTTAATTTTATTGTTTCTGGGCCTGCATTAATTTTGGCATTGTCGTCTTTACTGACACCATTTATGCTAAAAAAATAGGCAAAAAGAATTTGCTTGTAATGGCTGGATGTATTTTCTGTATTGTTGCGATTTGGGGGGCTGCAATAGATAATGTTTATTATGTTGCTGCAATGCGTGGTATCGGAGGATTTATGATGGGGGTTACAAATGTTGTAGCCGTTGCAATTTTAACCGATGCCTTTATCGATGAAGGTAAACGTGCCAAAATGATTGGGTTATACAACACCATTATGCCAATTACAGGAAGTATTTTATCGGCAATTGCAGGTGTACTTGCACTTAAAGGTTGGGAAAATGTGTTTAATGTTTATTGGATGGCAGTACCAATGGTTATCTTCATTATTCTATTTGTTCCTAAAAATATCAGTAACAATCAAGGGGATGATGTAAGCAGCACAAGGACAACAGAGAACTTAAAAGAGTCATTAGGATCGCCATTTTGGGTGGTGATGATTTCATTTGCATTTCTAGTTTTGGGGTGTATGGCTCTACAATTTTTCACCTCTGTTTATATTGCCGAGCATAATTTGGGGGATGTTGCTTATGTTGGTCTTGTGACAACTATCATAGGTTATGGCAGTGTTTTAACGAATGCTATATTTGGTTTTGTTTATGTAAAGGTAAAGAGAAAAGTACTTTCTTTGGCATATATTTTACCAATAGTAGGTTCACTAATGTTAATGTTCATTCCAAATAATATCATAGTGATTATTGCATATTTTCTGATTTTGGCTGGTTATGGATTTGGATTTTCATCAGCGTATGCTTATGCACCAACGCTTGTTACAGAACATCGTGTTGAGTCAGCTATTGGAATCGCAACAGCGGCATATTCAATTGCTACCTTTTTTGGAACTTATTTTGTAACGATTTGTATGGATCTTTTGAATACAGATTCTTTTACAAAAGTAATTCCTGTTATCACAGTAATATTTATTATTTTATTGATAGTAGAAGTGGTAATCCCTAAAAAATATAAAGAGGTGTAAAATTTTAAAGAATATAAAAAGATAATACTGTGTATAATGCATAAAAACTGATATAGAATAATGATTTTTCTACATGCGAGAGGGGTGCTTTTATGAGGAGAGCAGATAGTTTAAATAAAATTTATAGTGACTTTTATAATAATATTATTCCAGAAAGAGTTCCGAGCAGTTGTTATTTTACACACTATATGATTGCTGAATACGCAAAAATTAGTCCTATTGAAATGCACAGCGATTATTCAATTCTTGGTGACAAGGCGATAGAAATATCAAAAAAACTAAAAACAGATTCAGTACCTTTTTTTCCGATATCATACATGGATCCGCGCCCGGCTAAATATTATCAAATATTAGGAGCACGTTCATTTGAAATGAGTGAAACGGGTTTTATGCAGCATCCTGAAGTAGCCGGTATGATGGATGAGGAATATCAAGAATTAACAAATGATCCGTATGCTTTCTTGTTGGAAAAGGTTATTCCAAGACAGTACAAAAACTTAAATTTAAATGATCCGGTTAAACTATGGAGGACCATATTTATGGCAAATGAAGCTTTAAAGGAGGATGAAGCTTCATTAATGGATCCTTGGATGCAGCTATTTATGTCTGGAGAGTATTATGAGGGACCGCCGCTTGGTTCAAGTTCTTCCACAGCGGCACCAGCTGATTTTATCGCAGATCAATTACGAGGGTTCGCTGGATTTTCTTCAGATCTTCGACGGCATAAAAAAGAGATCATCGATGCTTGCGAAGCTATACTGCCGTATATGTTTTATCGAGGTTTGCCTAGAAAACCACATCCGGAAGGTTCGATTCTTGTTCCCGTTCATATGCCAACATACATGCGGCCCAAGGATTTTGAAGAGGTATGGCTTCCAACCTTTATGAAGATGGTTCAGCAGTATGCAGCAGTGGGGGCGCGTTGTTGGTTAGGATTAGGTAATGACTATACACGGTATTATGACGTTTTACAAGATTTTCCAGCAGGAACGATTATGTATATGGAAAAAGGAGATCCAAAAGAAATCAAACAAAAATTAGGCAATAAACATATTATTGCAGGGTTATTTCCCGTAGATGTCGTAAAACATGGAACCAAACAAGAAACCATTGATAAAGTAAAAGAACATCTCGATATTTTGGCACCGGGAGGAGGATATATTTTTGATTTGGATCGTCCGCCACTTATGTTAAGTGATATAAATCTAGAAAATTATATAGCGATGTTGGAAACACTTGAGACATATGGAAAATATGAAAATGCAGGTCAAAGTTTTGGGCAAACACTTAATAGTGAAGGTTACGTATTAGATGAAACTTTGATACCAAGACCAAAATCAAAATATAGTTTTGATTGGAACGAACATAAAAAAGATAATCCGACTGCGCCGGATTCAATGAAAGATAAGCTTGAAACATATGATATGATGATGGTGGATTCTGTTTTTAATTTATTGGTATAATTTTAAAAAGTGTGTAAAGCAAAAAATATGTTCTGATGTTTATGGAATCTTCAAACCGATTGGTATAACACAATCGGTTTGAAGGTTCATTTTATAAAAAGAAAAAGTTTAATAAAAATGTAGCGCTTAAAAAATTACTAACATAAATATTTAATTTGGATTCTGTAGCTTTAATGCGTTATTTCAACAGATATAGCGAATCCATCTGAAGAAATTTTTGTGTTTTGAATAAGCTGTAATGTTTTTTCTATCCTTTTTTTTAATTCTTTATGACTGATAAACGAATAGTATAATTCGAAACAATAAGTAATTGTTTCTTCAAAGGTTAATGTGTCGATGTGTCGATCAATATAGGTTTTTATATAGCTATCCATTCCCATAAAAGCGGCAAAGAAAAAATCTGACTGTTTTTCATTTAAATTTTTACGTGTAATAGAATAGGCTTTTGGTACAAATTTAATGTAATCTTCGACGAGATCATCGTAAAGAGCTTCAGAAGATAGTTGTGCAGAAAAACGTCGATAAGGGCTATCTTGGAATAGAAATTTAAAATCGAGGGCAAATGAAAGCATAACTTGTTGAAGTTCATCCTCCGTTGGAAACAAAGTTTCACTTATATCAGTAAAATGTAGGAGGATCTCCTTGTTTATATTAAGTGCAATTTTTCTCTTTGATCCAAAGTGATATGTAAAAGTTCCAGGATTTACGTTTGATACTTTGCATATTTCAGCAAAGGTTGTTGAAAGATAACCATTTCTATAAAAAAGTGTTTTCGCAGTTTCTAGTATCCTTTTTTTAGTTGAAAGGCCGGTGCTATAGTTTTTCATTTTATTACACGCTCCAAAAATAAGTTAATTTTAATCATACTTAATTTTTGTAGAATTTGCAAGAATTATTTTACGGTTAAGCTAAGGTTCAGTCTTGAAATAATGCAAAGTTATTTTGTTTTCTTTAATTTATAGTTTGTCCTTTAATTATTGTAATTATAATGGACTTCTGTAACGCTTTAATGTACTAAAAAATTTTTCTTAATGCATTAAAATTTTGCTTTCCATCGCAGATTGTATCCAGTATAATAGTAATAATGAGTATCTGCAGCTTGCGTCCGCGCTTTTGCGGATTATTTTTTAATTGATTACGAAATGGATGAGGTGAAGGATGAAAAAATTCAATAAAGTATTGATCGCCAACCGCGGCGAAATTGCGATCCGCATTATCCGTGCCTGCCAGGAGCTTGGCATCCGCACGGTGGCCATTTACGCCCAGGAGGACAGGCTTTCTCTGTTTAGAACCAAGGCCGACGAGGCCTATCTGATCACAGGCACCACCGGCCCTGTAGAGGCCTATTTAGATATGGATAAAATCATCTCCCTGGCGAAGAAAAAGGAGGTCGACGCCATCCATCCCGGCTACGGCTTCCTGTCTGAAAATCCGGTCTTTGCCAAAAAGTGTGAGGATGAGGGCATCGCCTTCATCGGCCCAACCCACACCATGATGGAGCAGATGGGGGATAAGATTCAGTCGAAAATCGTGGCGAAATCCGTCAACGTGCCCACCATTCCCGGGGTGGAAAAGCCCATCACCTGTGACGAGGAGGCCCTGGAGTACGCCAAGGTTGCGGGCTATCCTATCATTTTAAAGGCGGCGGCCGGCGGCGGCGGCCGGGGGATGCGTATCGTTCGAGACGAGAAGGATCTTTTAAAGGAATACCACTCCGCCATGAGCGAGGCCACCAAGGCCTTTGGCGACGGCACCATCTTTATTGAAAAATACCTCGAGGAGCCCAAGCACATCGAGGTTCAGATTTTGGGGGACAACTACGGCAATATCTGCCACCTCTTTGAGCGCGACTGCTCCATCCAGAGACGTCACCAGAAGATCATCGAGTTCACCCCCTCTTTAAGCATCACCGAAGCCCAGCGCCAGGCCATCTGTGCCGACGCCATCAAGCTGGCCAAGGCCGTGAGCTACAGAAACGCCGGTACCATCGAATTTTTGGTGGACAAGCACGGCGACCACTATTTCATCGAGATGAACCCCAGAATCCAGGTGGAGCACACCGTCACCGAGCTGGTCACGGGCATCGACCTGGTTCAGTCTCAGATCATGATCGCCGAGGGCTACGCCCTGGATTCCGACGAGGTGGGCATCAAGGGCCAGGACGCCGTCACCAGCCGGGGCTGTGCCATCCAGTGCCGAATCACCACCGAGGACCCCAAGAACCACTTTATGCCCGACACCGGCCGCCTGGACGTCTACCGTACCGCCAGCGGCGCTGGCATCCGTCTGGACGGGGGCAACGGCTTCACCGGGGCGGAAATCACCCCCTACTACGACAGCCTGCTGGTTAAGTCCACGGCCTACTCCAGAAACTTTGAGGACGCCCGCCGTAAGGCCCTGCGGGCCCTAAAGGAAATGAAAATCGAGGGCATTTCCACCAACAAGGACTTTTTGATCAACGTCCTGGAGCACCCCGAGTTTAAGGCCGGGAACTGCGACACCAAGTTCATCGACGAGCACCCCGAGCTCTTCCAGATCCACGAGGAAAAGAGCGCGGCCTACAATGTGATCCGCTACTTTGGCGACATTGCCGTCAACCAGACCTTCGGCGACAAGCCGGACTTCGACGAGCCGGAAATTCCGGAAATCCCCAGGGATGCAGAACTTCGCGGCACCAAGCAGATCCTCGACGAGCAGGGCCCCGAGGGGCTGGTTTCCTGGATCAAGGCCCAGGATAAGCTGCTCATCGGCGACACCACTTTAAGGGATGCCCACCAGTCTCTGGTGGCCACCCGGGTCAGAAGCCGCGATATGATTAAAATCGCCAGGGAGACGGCCTATTTGGCCAAGGATCTCTTTGCCCTGGAAATGTGGGGGGGCGCCACCTTCGACGTGGCCTACAACTTCCTTAAAGAATCCCCCTGGCGGCGTCTGGACGAGCTGAGAAAGCGTATCCCCAACATCCTGTTCCAGATGCTTTTAAGGGGCGCCAACGCCGTGGGCTACAAAAACTACCCCGACAACGTGGTTAAGAAGTTTATCCAGACGGCGGCCGAGGGCGGCATCGACGTCTTCAGAATCTTCGACTCCCTGAACTGGATGGAGGGCATGAAGCTGTCCATCGAGGAGGTCTTAAAGAGCGGCAAGGTGGCCGAGGTGGCCATCTGCTACACCGGGGATATTTTAGATCCTAAAAAGACGAAATACGATTTAGACTACTACGTGCGTCTGGCCAAGGAAATCGAGGCCACCGGCGCCCATATCCTGGCCATCAAGGACATGTCGGCCCTGGTGAAGCCGGCGGCGGCCCACAAGCTGATCTCAACCCTCAAGGAAGAGGTCGATATGCCCATTCGCTTCCACACCCACGACACGGCGGGCAACGGCGTGGCTTCGGTGCTCATGGGAGCCATGGCGGGGCTGGACATCGCCGATGCGGCCTTCAACGGCATGAGCGGCTTAACCAGCCAGCCGGCCTTAAACTCCATCGTGGCGGCCCTGGCCAACACCCCCAGGGATACCGGTCTCAACGAGGACGATCTCCAGCTGATCTCCGATTACTGGGGCACCACCCGTCAGGTCTATGCCCAGTTTGAATCGGGCTTGAAATCCGGCAGCGCCGAGATCTATAAGCTGGAAATCCCCGGGGGCCAGTACTCCAATCTGAAAAGCCAGGTGGAAAGCTTTGGTCTGGGCCACAAGTTCAAAGAGGTCAAGGAAAAATACATGGAGGCCAATCTGCTGTTGGGAGACATTGTCAAGGTAACTCCCTCCTCCAAGGTTGTGGGGGACATGGCTATCTTCATGGTTCAGAACGGCCTCGACCGCGACAATATCTACGACAAGGGCAAGGATTTGGCCTACCCCAACTCCGTGGTGGACTACTTCCGCGGCATGATCGGCCAGCCCGAGGGCGGCTTTGATCCCAAGCTTCAGGAGATTGTCCTCAAGGGCTTAGAGCCCATCACCGTCCGTCCGGGGCTCTTGCTTCCCGACGAGGACTTTGAGGCCATCAAGGAGGAATATCGCCAGGAATTTGGCATCGAGCTGGCGGAGAGAGAGGTCATCAGTGCAGCCCTGTACCCCAAGGTATTTAAGGAATACGTCACCTTCTATCAGGAAAACGGCGACTTCATGCGCATGGACAGCCACGCCTTCTTCTACGGCCTGAAAGAGGGTGAAATCGCCGAGGTTGAGATCGACAAGGGACGCCGGGTGATCATCCGCCTGGTTAAGGTCGGTCAGCCCAACGACGAGGGCTATCGCTCGGTGCTCTTTGAGGTGGACGGATTCCGCCGGGAAATCTACATCGAAGACAAGCGCAGCCTCTTTGCCAAGGAAAAGAATACCATGCTCAAGGCAGATCCCGACAATCCCAAGGAAATCGGCTCCGGCATCCCGGGGACGGTCTTAAAGGTACTGGTCAACGAGGGGGACAAGGTGGAGGAAAACCAGCCCCTGGTCATCGTCGAGGCCATGAAGATGGAGACGGAGATCGTGGCCCACACCGCCGGTGTGATCAGCGAAATCTACGTCACCGAGGGACAGAACGTCCAGTCCGGCGAGCTGATTATCAAATTAGACTAGCCGAGGCCTTTAAAATAAAAAAATCCGACGAAATTTCGTCGGATTTTTTTATACCTAAAGCTTTTTTAAATCGTCGCCGTCCAGCCCGGCCATCAGCTCGGAGATGAGCTCCTGGCGCCTTAAAATACCGATGAGTACCCTCTGGTCGTCCACCAGGGGCACAAAGTTCTGGTGCATGGCCATCCGCACCACCTCCTTGAATTCCGTGGCGATGGGGGCGGCCTCCACTTTGATTTTGGGCTCGATGTCGCCGATGGTAAAATTGTCCAGACTGATGTCGGGGTGCTTGCAGCTCATGTACAGGGTCCGCAAAAGATCCCCCTCGCCGACGGTGAATAGATAGTGGCCCTTGTCGTCGATGACCGGCAGAGCGGTGTAGGTGCTGGTGAGAAAGATGTCCAGCACCGACTGAAAGCTGTCCTCCTCGTGGACGTAGGTGAGATCCGCCTTGGGGATCAGATAAAAGAGATGATTTTTCATGATGGGTCCTTTCTGGAAATGCGGCGGCGCCGTGGCAGCCGGGGTAAGCCTCTGAATCAAAAAAGTAAAACCGGCTCCATAGGGATAAGTGTTATCTCGATGGAACCGGCTTTAATTTTTGGGTTCAGTTTGCATTTCTGGTGGTCTCAGTCCTTTCTGGTTGGATTTAATCAAAGGCTTCGGATAGATTCTTTTGGTGAGGTAAGTCCGCTTGAATGTTCCAGTGGACCCCCGCAGGGATTGTGGTAAATCATTCCTTACGTCACATCTTTCTTTCTGAAGAAAGACTTAAAGTAATCTTCTTTGGTAACTTGATTATGCTTATATTATATCAGGTTTTAAATATTTGTAAACGTTGTTTTTGTAAAGAAGTGTATCCATTTTGTAAATTGATAAAAAACTGGGGGAGAGCCGGTTATCACAGAGAAAAAAATAGTGTATAATAAAATCATTACACTAAAGGATAAAAGAGCATGGAAGAACTCATTCTGTACATACAGTCGAAGATCACGATAAACAGTGTCATTGAAATCGCTATTATCGCCTTTTTAATATACAAGGTTTTAAAATGGATGCGGGGCACCCAGGCGGAACAGGTTGTCCGGGGCATCGCCATTCTGCTGGTCCTTGCGCCCTTAAGCTCCTGGCTGAAGTTCACAACCCTCAACTATATCATCACGATGCTGTTCACCTGGGCCTTTATCATCTTTGTGGTGGTATTTCAGCCGGAGCTCAGGTCTGCCCTGGAACAGCTGGGCAACAACCGCTTTTTCAGGCGAATTTACTGGCGGGCTGATAAAAACTCTGTGGCCAGGGATGTCAAGGAAATTACCAAGGCAGTGGAAAGCCTGTCCAAGCAGCACATCGGCGCCTTGATCGTCTGCGAGCGGGACACGGGCCTTAAAAATATTATGGACACGGGGATCCAGCTGGATTCCGACATCAGCCGGGAGCTGCTCGAAAATATTTTTACGCCCAACAGACCCCTCCACGACGGCGCCGTGGTCATGAAGCTCTGGTCCAACAGACTCTGTGCCGCCGGCTGCCTGCTGCCCCTTTCCGACAACCGGTATCTGGGCAGCGAGCTGGGCACTAGGCATCGGGCGGGCCTCGGCATCTCCGAGAAATCCGACGCCTTCACCATCATCGTCTCCGAGGAGACCGGTACAATCTCCTACACCGAGAAGGGGATTCTCAACCGCGGCATGACTGCCGGTGATATCGAAGAGCTGCTATTGGATCGCTTCACCCAGGAGGAAAGCGACGATGACAAGGGATTTTTAAAACTCTGGGGGAAGAAAGATGGAAAGAAACAAGAAAATACCCATGAATGAGAAGGTCGTGCGCCTGATCTTCGCCATTGTGCTGGCCATTTTGCTCTGGGCCTACATCAACGGCAGCTCCAACGACATCATTGTCCAGGACATCAACAGCATTCCCGTCACCCTGACCAACACCGAGGTGCTCAAGGAGAACAATCTGGTGCTGTCGGACAACCGGGGCTACTATGTCAACCTCAGGGTCAAGGGCACCGACAGGAGCCTGACGGCCATCGACCGCAAGGAGATCACCGCCGAGGTAGATCTCAGCAATATCACCAGCGCCGGCAGCTACGACCAGGAAATCGTGGTGAAGGGGCTCTCCAACTCGGTGATTTTAGAGGAAGTCAATCCCCAGACCATCCGCCTGGAGGTGGACAGCATCGTCGACTCCGAGCGGGAGGTCTCGGTGGTCACCGAGGGCAAGCCTGCAGGGGATAACGTGGTGGTGTCGGCGGCTTCAGAGGCCAAGGTTCAGGTCACCGGCGCCAGTGCGGCCCTGGCCAGAATCGACAAGCTCATCGCCACCGCTGACGTCAGCGGCATGAGCGAGGACGGCACCCAGTACCAGCCGGTGGTGGCCTACGACGCCGACGGCAATATCATCGAGGATCTGGTATTCACCCCCAACGTGGTGGCGGTGGATATCACCATCGGGAAAACCAAGGAGATCCCCATCAGCACGCCCCAGATTGTGGGGAATGCGGCGGAGGGCTACAAGGCCACTAAAATTTCGGTGAGCCCCTCGGAAAAGCTAGTGGGGGCCAAGGCATCGCTGCTCTCCAGCATCGCCAGTATTTCGGTGGACGCCGTGGATATCAGCGGCGCCAGTAAAACAGTCACCAAGGAGGTCAATCTGAAGCTGCCCGAGGGCGCCAGCTTCTTAGACGGCAACAGCAAGGTGACGGTCACCGTGGATATCGAGCCTGTGGTGGAGCGCAGCTTTACGGTGGACAAGATTGATATCAGAAATTTAGGAAACGGCCTTCGGGTTACCAAGGTTCAGGACAGCTCTGTGGTGGTCAAGCTATCGGGGATCTCCTCGGAGCTCAACCAATTGAAAAACGAGGACATTAGCGCCTATATCGACTTAAGCGGCCAGAACACCGGCCAGGTCGAGGTGGACATCAAGGTGGATGCGCCCTCGGGGACGACGGTGCAGGCCATCTCGCCCAGCAAGACCACGGTGACTATAGAGTAAAAAGTTTAGTTCAAAATAAAATATGATCGATTGCTTGCATTCAAAAGACGCTTTGGTCATCAGCTCGCTGGCGGCCAAAGCTTTTTTTAAGAATAAAATATGCGAATGATTCGCATATTGACATTTGAAGCGCCAGTGGTATAATATGAATATGCGAATGATTCGCATATTGGAGGTGAAGGCATTGCCAAAGTACAATACAAGGCAGCGGGAGCTGCTGATCGCCTATTTGTCGGAGCATGCGGATGAAAAAATATCCGTACCCCAGATTGAAGCTGCGCTGAAGGATAGCAAGATAAGCCTCAGTGCAATTTACCGTAATCTTTCGGCTTTGGAAAAAGCGGGGAAGCTTAAAAAATACATTGGCAATAGCGCAAGAGAGGTGTCCTATCAGTACATCGATTCTGAAAGCTGCAGGGACAGCATACACCTGGCCTGTCGTATCTGCGGAAATTACTTTCATATGAATGCAGAGGACACGGCGGCATTGATCCAGAGCGTCAGAGAAAAAAATGGTTTTAGAATAGATAAAACAGACTCCGTGTTGTACGGCGTGTGCGAAAATTGCAGTAAGTAGCAGAAAAGGAGATGAGCATGATGAAAAAAAGAAGAACAGCGGCACTTATTTTGTCTGCAGCAGCTTTTTTCATTTTGCTGTGGTTCTCCTTTTTTATTACCGCAGAGGCAAATCACGATTGTTCCGGAGACGACTGTACGGTTTGTCAGCAGATTAGTCTGTGTAAGGCTGCGCTTAAAAACGTGCTTTCCAGCACGGGGGATACCGGTAATCTCGTCGCTTTTATCAATGAATGCGGCGATGCCCTTCTATTTGTGGGCGCCGTGCTGCCGGCAGCTACCCTGGTTTCTTTGAAGGTGAAGCTTTCAAATTGAATAAAAGCCTGGCAAGGGTGAAATTTACTCTGATTTCAGACTGAATTTCAGAATAGAGTGGAGCCCTTGTTTTTTGCGCCCTTTTTTGAGCTTTTATTACAATATTTGGAGGTTTTAACATGAAAAAAATAGCGATTGTGCTGGCAGCCCTGATGATCATGGCGATCGTAACTGGCTGCGGCGCACAGACGAACAATGAAAATGATGAAGGCAAGCTTCAGGTGGTCACAACAATTTTCCCAGAATACGACTGGGTTCGGGAAATTCTTGGCGATAAGGCTGAAAATGCGGAAATTACAATGCTGCTGGACGATGGCGTGGATTTGCACAGCTATCAGCCGACGGCCGACGATATCAAGAAGATATCAAATTGCGACATGTTTATCTACGTTGGCGGTGAGTCCGACGTCTGGGTTGAGGATGTGCTAAAAAATGCCGACAATAAGGACATGAAGGTTATTAATCTATTGGAGGTTTTGGGGGACAAGGTTGAAGCCGAGGAGGCAGCGCCGGGGATGCAGCCCGAGGAGGGCCATAACCACGGGGTGACGACCTTTGCGGACAGCGATGTTCGGGACAGAACCTTATCGGATTGGAGCGGCTCGTGGCAGTCGGTTTATCCCTACCTTCAGGATGGTTCACTGGACGGCGTTATGCAGAACAAGGCTGAGGTGAATAAGGATAAAACCGCGGAGGAATACAAGGCCTACTACGAAAAGGGATATCAGACGGACGTTGAAAAAATAAATATCAACGGTGAAGAAAATACGATTGAGTTTACCAGAAATGGGCAGACCGCAAGGGCAACCTATGCCTATAAGGGCTATAAAATTTTTGATTACGAATCTGGAAACCGCGGCGCCCGATTCCTGTTCGAGGCGGTCTCCGGCGATGCGGCGGCGCCCAAATATATCGAGTTCAGCGACCATTGCATTGCGCCGGCCCAGGCAGAGCATTTCCATCTGTACTTTGGCAGCGACAGCTTTGACGCCCTGTCGAGTGAAATGGACAATTGGCCCACCTACTATCCGGTGGATATGAGCGCCCAGGAAATTGCCGATGAAATGATTGAGCATGATCAAAAGGAATACGATGAACATGTCTGGCTTTCCCTGAAGAATGCAGTGACCCTGTGTGACAGCATTACCAATACGTTGGCGGAGCTGGATCCTGCAAGTGCAGAAACTTATCAGGCAAATTGCCAGGCATATGCAGATAAGCTTAAGGCCCTTGACGCAGAATATCAGGATGCCGCCAGCAAGGCCAAGGTTAAAACCCTATTATTCGGCGATCGCTTCCCCTTCCGGTATATGGTTGACGACTATGGCCTGTCCTATTATGCTGCCTTTGCCGGCTGCTCTGCCGAATCCGAGGCGAGCTTTGAAACCATCAAGTTTTTGGCAGAAAAGACAGATGAGCTGGGCCTTAAAAACATCTTAACGATTGAAAAATCGGATCAGAAAATTGCAAAGACAATTATTGAAAATACAAAGAACAAGGATCAGCAGATTTTAACGATGGACTCCATGCAGTCAACCACCGCAGATGACGTGAAAAATGGCGCAAGCTACCTCACGGCTATGCAGAATAACCTGAAGGTTTTAAAGCAGGCCTTGGGTGAATAAGAGATAGCTTTTGGTGCTCTGGCAGTCGATCAAAGCAAGAGACTGCCAGGGCAATGCTTTTATGAGGTTGAGATGCAAGAAAAAATCACAGCTGAGAGACAAGCTGAAAGGAGTCCGAGGATGGCCTGTATTACATGTAAAGATTTAACCGTGGGCTACGGCGGAAAGGCGGTGCTGGAAAACCTTAATTTTAGGGTTAATCCAGGGGAGTACCTTTGTATCGTAGGAGAAAACGGTGCAGGAAAAAGTACGCTGATGAAGACAATCCTTGGCCTGCAGCCGCCGATTAGCGGTTCTGTAAGGCTGGGGAAGGGCATGAAGCAGAGTGGCATTGGCTATCTGCCGCAGCAGATGGAGCTGCAGAAGGATTTTCCCGCTTCGGTGAGGGAAATTGTTCTGTCTGGATGCCAGGGCAGATGCGGTCTGCGCCCCTTTTATACCAAAAGGGAAAAGGGCATTGCCCGGGCGGCGATGCAGCTCATGCGCGTCAAAAAACTGGAAAATACGTGCTACAGAGAGCTCTCAGGCGGCCAGAAGCAGAGGGTGCTGCTGGCGCGGGCACTGTGCGCGACACGAAAAATGCTGCTGCTGGACGAACCGGTGTCAGGACTGGACCCTAAGGTGAGCGCTGACATGTATCGATTGATTGAAAGACTAAATCAAAAAAATGGGATTGCAATGATCATGATTTCCCATGACATCGGGGCAGCCCTGCAATATGCCAGCCATATTCTGTACCTTGGACCAACGGTGTTTTTCGGAACCCGGGATGCCTTTGTGCGAAGTGCCCAGGGAAGAAGCTTTATCAACAGAGCGGAGATACGACATGATTGCAGCCATTGATAAATTAATAGCCTATTGGCAATATCCCTTTGTGCGCTACGCCGTGGTCGTCGGTGTTTTGATCGCCCTCTGCTCCTCACTGCTTGGGGTAACCCTGGTGCTCAAGCGCTTTTCCTTTATCGGAGACGGGCTTTCCCACGTTGCCTTCGGGGCCATGGCCATTGCGGCGGTATTAAAATTCACCAACAGAATGCCTTTGATTATGGTGATCACCATCATCAGCGCGATATTGCTTTTGCGCACCGGACAAAACACTAAGATCAAAGGCGACGCTGCAACGGCGATGATTTCTGTAGGCGCCCTGGCCATTGGATACCTGCTGATGAATATTTTTTCTGCATCCTCAAATTTGTCGGGGGATGTCTGCAGTACGCTTTTTGGCTCCACCTCGATTTTGACCCTGTCCCAGGCGGACGTGTGGTTCTGTGTGATCATGGCGGTGCTGGTGGTGGCAATTTTTATTTTATTCTATAATAAATTGTTTTCTGTGATCTTTGATGAGGCCTTTGCCAAAGCCATCGGCGTCAAGGTTAAATTTTACAATCTGCTGATCGCGGTGGTGATCGCAGTGATTATTGTCCTTGCCATGAATCTTGTGGGTTCGCTTTTGATCTCGGCTCTGGTCATCTTTCCGGCACTTTCAGCCATGCGAATATTCAAAAGCTTTTTTGGGGTAACCCTGTGTTCGGCGATTCTGTCGGTGGTGTGTGCGCTGCTGGGGATATTGACAGCCGTCTTGGGCGGAACCCCGGTGGGCTCGACGATTGTCGCCATCCAAATTGCAGGCTTTGGCGGCGCCTGTCTGGTGGGTTCAATTTTAGGAGGCAAAAAAAGATGAAAAAACTAATAGGCATGTTATTGGCAGTGCTGATGCTTCTGTCCGCTTCCGCCTGCGATATGCAAGAGCAGGAAAAGGCGGCGGAGGATGCGGGGACGCAGACGAAGGTCAGTGAGGAACCGACGACGGTGAGCAGTGATGCTAAGACAGAAGAAAATCAAAATGCGTCGGAGGCCAGTGCGCCAACGCCAGATACAGGTGTGAGCACCGCTGCGCCGGATGTCGATTTGACGACTTTGAACAGCACGATGGTTTATTCTGAGGTATTCAACATGACCGTCAGACCGGAGGATTACGTCGGCAAAACCGTGAAGATGCGGGGACAATTTGCCGTGTACGAGGATACAGCCAAGGGCAAGCAGTATTTTGCCTGTGTGATCATGGATGCAACCGCCTGCTGTGCCCAGGGCATAGAGTTTGTGCTCTCGGGGGATCACAGCTATCCCGAGGATTACCCGCCCAGCGGCGAAGAAATAACGGTGCAGGGTGTGTTCCAAAGCTATGTGGAGGATGATTATACCTATATTCAGCTTGTGGATGCGGCGTTTTTAGAATAACTACGAAAAAAGGCAGTCCGATGAAGCTTCAAGCATTTAGCTTGAGCTTTAGGGGACTGCCTTTTATAATGCGATGATTTACTTAACCGCCTGATACCCCTGATCCTTCAGGACGACGTCGTGGGCGCCGCCCTCGACGATGCTGGTGGAGGACACCAGGGTCAGCTTGGCCTTTTCCTGGAATTCGGGGATATTTAAGGCGCCGCAGTTGCACATGGTGGAGCGCACCTTGCTTAAGGTGAGACGGACGTTGTCTCTTAGGGGACCGGCGTAGGGAACGTAGGAGTCAACCCCTTCCTCGAAGGAGAGCTTCTTGTCGCCGCCCATGTCGTAGCGCTGCCAGTTTCGGGCACGGCTGGAGCCCTCGCCCCAGTATTCCTTCATGTAGTTGCCGTTGATGTTGACCTTGTTGGTGGGGCTTTCGTCGAAGCGGGAGAAGTAGCGGCCCAGCATGACGAAGTCGGAGCCCATGGCCAAAGCCAGGGTGATGTGGTGGTCGTAGACGATGCCGCCGTCGGAGCAGATGGGGATGTAGACGCCGGTTTCCTCGAAGTACTCGTCTCGGGCCTTGGCGACCTCGATGACTGCGGTGGCCTGGCCGCGGCCGATGCCCTTCTGTTCACGGGTGATGCAGATGGAGCCGCCGCCGATACCGATTTTGATGAAGTCCGCGCCGGCCTCGGCCAGGAAGCGGAAGCCCTCTCTGTCGACGACGTTGCCGGCGCCAACCTTGACGGTGTCGCCGTAGTGCTCGCGAATCCAGTCGATGGTCAGCTTCTGCCATTCGGAGAAGCCTTCAGAGGAGTCGATGCAGAGCACGTCTGCACCGGCTTCAACCAGGGCCGGCACGCGCTCAGCGTAGTCTCTGGTGTTGATGCCTGCGCCGACGATGTAGCGCTTCTGGGCGTCCAGAAGCTCCAAGGGATTTTCCTTGTGGGAGGAGTAGTCCTTGCGGAAGACGAAGTAGAGCAGACGGCCGTCGTCGGCGACGATGGGCAGGGAGTTCAGCTTGTGATCCCAGATGATATTGTTGGCTTCTTTGAGGCTGGTGCCCTCGGGGGCGGAGATGATTTTTTCCAGGGGAGTCATGAACTCGGAAACCTTGGTGTCGGGGTCCATGCGGCTCACGCGGTAGTCACGGCTGGTGACGATGCCCAGGAACTTGCCGTTGGCGGTGCCGTCGGAGGTGACGGCCACGGTGGAGTGACCGGTGCGTTCCTTGAGGGCCAGGATGTCGGTTAAGGTGCTGTCGGGGGTGATGTTGGAGTCGCTGGGGACGAAGCCGGCCTTGTAGGCCTTAACCCGGGCGATCATGGCCGCTTCATCCTCGATGGTCTGGGAACCGTAGATAAAGGAGATCCCGCCTTCGGTGGCCAGGGCGATGGCCATTTTTTCACCGGAAACAGACTGCATGATGGCCGAGGTCAGAGGGATGTTCATGGTGAGGGCAGGCGCCTCACCTTTTTTGAATTTGACCACAGGGGTTTTCAAATCCACATTGGCGGGGATGCACTGGGAAGAGGAATAGCCGGGAACCAGGAGGTACTCGCTGAATGTACGTGAGGGTTCTTCAAAATAATGAGCCATGTAAAAAATCTCCTTTACCATTGATAAATTGAAATCCACTTACAAGAAAAGCAATAACCGGGAATGCGTTGTGCAGGGGCTATTGCTTGCTGTAAACAGAGTATCCTATAAATGTAATTGATTGTACAAAATAGTATAAGAGTTTTTAAGACAACTGTCAAGCTAAAAGGGGGCTTTTAAGGGGATTTTTGCGTGTAAACCGATGTCATATTTTCGCCCCCAGAATTGCGAACGGGTGTACGATGGTGTATAATATTTCTATTACACAAGGCTGGAGGAAACGATGGAAACTTTAAAGGGAACGGTGGCGCATGTTATTTTCCACAACGACAAAAATGGCTACACGGTGGCAGACTTTGACATTGACGGTCAGCTGGTCACGGCGGTAGGGACCTTCGACGAGCTCCAGGAGGGCGAATTTCTAAAGCTCACCGGCTTCTTTAAAGAGCATCAGAGCTACGGGGAGCAGTTTCAGGTGGAGAGCTACGCCCTGGATCTGCCCACCTCCGAGGAGGGCATTATCCGCTATTTAAGCTCCGGCCTCCTGCCGGGCATCGGCGAGAAGACAGCCATCGAGATCGTCGCCCGCTTCGGCAAGGACACCCTAGACATTTTGGATCAGACTCCGGATCGCCTGGGGGAGGTCAAGGGCATCGGCAAGAAGACCTTGGCCAAGATCAAGGAGGTTTACAGCGAGCAGAAGGAAATCCGGGACGTCATGATCAAAATTCAGGAGTACGGTATTTCCTCCACCTACGCCATGAAGCTCTACAAGACCTACCAGGGCGCCACGGTCCAGGTGCTTTTGGACAATCCCTACCAGATCATTAAAGATGTCCGGGGCATCGGCTTTAAAATCGCCGACCAGATTGCCGGCCAGCTGGGCTTCGACGCCGAGAATCCCAAGCGCATCCTGGCGGGTATCGACTACTGCCTCCAGGACTGCTATTCCCGGGGCAACACCTATATGACCGAGGCCGATTTGGTGGAGAGCAGCGCCGCCATGCTGGGGGTGTCCGCCGAGGAGGTCGCCTTCCAGCTCCAGGAACTAGCCCTGTCTGGAAACATCAAGCTGGAATTCATCGACGACGCCCCGGCCTACTACCCCACGGTCCTCTTTGAGGCCGAGGACAACGCCGCCCTGTCCATGGTGCGGCTGTCTCGGGCTACCTTTGAGCTTAAAAAGGCGGATATTCCCGCCATGATCGCCGACTACGAAAAGGACATGCACATCAGCCTGGACGAGCGCCAGGCCCAGGCCATCTCCACCGCCATCGAAAACGGCATCGTCATCATCACCGGGGGGCCCGGCACCGGGAAAACCACCATCATCAACGGCATCGTCTATATTTTCAAGCGGCTGGGGATGAAGACGGTGCTGGCGGCCCCCACGGGCCGGGCGGCCAAAAGGATCACCGAGACCACCGGCGAGCCTGCCAAGACCATCCACAGGCTTCTGGAGTACGACTACTCCGGCGACGACGATTTTCCCTCCTTCAGCCGGGACGAGGAAAATCCCCTGGAAACCGACGCCATCATTGTGGACGAGTCCTCCATGATTGACATCGTGCTCCTCAACAGCATGCTGGAGGCCATCAAGCCGGGAACCCGCCTGATTTTGGTGGGGGACGCCGACCAGCTGCCTTCGGTGGGCCCCGGCAATGTGCTCCAGGATCTCATCGAGAGCGGCGTCGTCAAGGTGGTGCGCCTGGAAAAAATCTACCGTCAGTCCGAGACCAGCATGATCTCCGTCAACGCCCACGCCATCAACGAGGGGCTGATGCCCGAGATTAACAACCAGTCTGACTTTATGTTCGTCAGAAAAATGGATCCGGAGGTGGTGCTTCAGACTATTTTGGAGCTGGTGTCCTGGCGGATTCCCGAGAAAAAGGGCTTTGACGCCATGAAGGATATCCAGGTCATCTCCCCGGTTAAAAAGGGCAAGCTGGGGGTGATCTCTCTGAACAAGGAGCTCCAGGAGGTTTTAAATCCGCCGGCTGGCCACAAGGCAGAAAAGACCTTTGGCACCGTGGTGTTCAGAGAGGGCGACAAGGTCATGCAGATTAAAAACAACTACAAGCTGGTCTGGGAGGACGTCCACGGCTATGAGAGCGGCGAGGGGGTCTACAACGGCGACATCGGCTTGATCACGGCCATCGACGCCGAGGAAAGGACCCTTGAGGTGCGCTTCACCGACGACAAGCAGGTGGTCTATAGCTTTGAGCAGCTGGAGGAGCTGACCCACGCCTACGCCATGACGGTTCACAAAAGCCAGGGCAGCGAGTTCCCGGTGGTCATCATGCCCATGGTGGGCGGGCCGCCTATGTTTTTGAACCGGAAGCTTCTGTACACCGCCGTCACCCGGGCCAAGAAGATGCTGATGCTCATCGGGCCCCAGAACTATTTTTACCGCATGGTCAAGTCCGGGGCCGTCAATGAACGGCGGACGGCCCTGAAGCAGCGCATTAAGATGTACAGCGAGCTGGGGGTGGTGTGATGGACGTCAAAATGGCCCTCAGGGATACTTTGCGCCGGGTGATGTTCGTGCCCGGCGGCGCCTGCCCTGTCTGCGGCCGGGTTTTGTTCAGAACGCCGGAGCACCTCTGCGCCCGGTGTCAAGGCGACCTGCCTAAAATGAATCAGCGGGCCTGCAGGTGCTGCGGCAGACCTTTGGCCTCGGAGCAGGGGCTTCTCTGCGGCCACTGTGCCTCGGAGGTGGTGCAGGTGTTTTCAGGCGGCTTTGTGTGGCTGCATTACAGAGCGGGTGCCCAGAGGATGATTGCAGCCCTGAAATTCGGCGGCCGCCCGGTGCTGGGACTTTGGATGGGGGCGCAGATGGCCGGGGAAATCGCCGCCCTGGACTGGTGTGAAGCCGTCGAGGCGGTGCTGCCGGTGCCCCTCCATCCCCACCGTTTCTTGGAGCGGGGCTACAACCAGAGCGCCTTTTTGGCCCGGGGTATCGGCAATGCCTTAAACCTTCCGGTGCTGGAGGATGCCCTGGTGCGCTATGCAGATACCCCGCATCAGCTGGGGCTTTCCCGCAGCGCCCGCATGAAAAATCTGACCGGCGCCTTTGCGGTGAAGGACGAGGCCGCTGTGGAGGGAAAGACGCTGCTTTTGACCGACGACGTCATCACCACCGGCAGCACCCTCAGGGAGTGCGCCGCAACCCTTTTGGCGGCGGGGGCCCGGGCGGTGTACGTCTGCGCTGCTGCGGCTGCCCCGGGGGATTAAAAATAGTTGTGGAGCAGCCGAAATTGGTCTATAATAGAAGTCAGATAACAGGGGGTAACAACCATGATCGATATGCATAACCACGTGCTCTTTGGCGTCGACGACGGCGCCCAGAGCCTTGAGGACAGCGTCGCCATGCTGGACAAGGCCAGGGAGGTCGGCTTTACCGGCGTCGTCCTGACGCCGCATTATATGTGCTACCAGAATTTCACCTCTCCGGTGGCCGAAAATGAAAAACGCACCGCCCAGCTCCGGGAGGTTTTGCGCCGGATCGGCCTTGAGATGGACATTTATCTGGGCAGCGAGCTGCTCTACGAGTACAAGCTCGGCGAGCTCATTGATACCGGGGCCTTTAAACCCCTGGGCGACACAAAATATTTTCTGGTGGAGACCATCCGCCACGGCGGCTCCGAGGCGGGGCTTATGAATTTCATCCAGAGGCTTCAGACCCTGGGCTACCAGGCCATCTTTGCCCACCCCGAGCGCTACGACTTCGTCCAGGAGGATCCCAACGTCCTCATCGATTTTATGAAAAAGAGCTGTCTCATCCAGAGCAATTATCTAAGCCTCACGGGCTACTACGGCCCCAGGGCCAAGGATACCTTAAAGATCATGCTGGAGCACGACATGGTTCAGCTCTTGGGCAGCGACGCCCACCAGGTCGAGGGCTACGCCCTCTACCCCAATGCGGCGGCCGAGGGGATCTCGGTGATCGGCCAGGAAAAATGGCAGCAGATCGTCTGCACCAACCCTGACATCCTGCTTAAGGGAGAGCGGCAGCTGGTGCCGGCGCCCAGGGCCTACAGTCCTTCGCCGGTGACGGGGCTGACGGTCATCGGCAACCCCATGGCTTAAAATCGAATCGTTTTTCAAAGGCACACTCCCGGGGGTGTGCTTTTTTATCGCCCGCCTGAAACCGTGGATTTCAGGCGCTTTATGGTAAAATTAATGTATTTCTCAGTGTCTGTATGCTATAATTTAACTGTGAAATACCCTGGGAAAGGATATGCAAATGAACAAAGAAAACATCAAAGCGCACCTTGGCGCTGTCATCGATAAAGATAGAATTTTGGATAATGAGCCTATGAAAAACCACACCTCCTTTAAGGTGGGGGGGCCGGCGGACTTTCTGGTGCTGCCCGAGAGCCGCGACGAGCTTGCGGCGGTGCTGGCCTGCTGCCGAGAAAACGAGCTGCCCTTTTACGTCATGGGCAACGGCAGCAATCTGCTGGTTCGAGACGGCGGCTACCGCGGGGTCATGATCAAAACCCGCCAGCTGGATAAAATCAGCGTGGACGGTGAGGTCATCACCGCCGAGCCCGGCGCCCTCTTAAAGGACGTGGCCGAGGCGGCCCTGGCCTATAGCCTGACGGGCATGGAGTTTGCCTCGGGGATTCCCGGCTCCATCGGCGGCGCCGTGGTCATGAACGCCGGGGCCTACGGCGGAGAGATGAAGGACATTATTTCCGAGATCGAGGTGATCACAGAAACCGGAGAAATCCGGGTGCTCCCCATTGAAGACTGCGCCATGGGCTACAGAAAGAGCATTGTCCAGGAAAATCCCTGGTACGTCACCCGCATCACCCTAAGGCTTGCCAGGGGCGACGCCGCGGCCATCAAGGCCACCATGGACGATTTAAATCTTAAGAGAAAAACGAAGCAGCCCCTGGAATACCCCAGCGCCGGCAGCACCTTTAGGCGCCCCGAGGGCTATTTTGCCGGCAAGCTGGTTCAGGACTGCGGCTTCAAGGGCTACTCGGTGGGCGGCGCCCAGGTCTCCGAAAAGCACAGCGGCTTTGTCATCAACAAGGACAACGCCACGGCGGCGGATATTTTAAAGCTCATCGGTGAAATTCAGGCCAAGGTCAAGGCGGATTTCGGCGTGGACATGCGCACCGAGGTCATCGTCATCGGAGAGCCATGCGACTAATCCGAGACCTCCACACCCACACCACCTACAGCCACGGCAAAAACACCATTGCCGAGATGGTGGACCAGGCCAGAGCCCTGGGCCTGGAGGCCATCGTCATCTCGGATCACGGCCGAAGCCATCCCATGTTTGGGGTCAAGCCTGAAAACTTTGTGAAGATGCGACGGGAAATCGACGCCCTCAATGAAAAATACGACGATATCCAGATTTACTTGGCGGTGGAGGCCAATATTATCGACAGCCAGGGTCAGATCGACATCGGCGCGGAGGAGCGTAAGTACTGCGATTGGATTTACGCAGGCTACCACTATGGCTTTACGCCGCCGAATTTCAAAGAGGCCCTGCACTTTGCCCTGCGGGGCTACCTGGCCCGGGTGCTTCCCTTTATGCGAAGGCGCACCAAGGCGATCTACACCCAGGCTTATTTAAAAATGATGGACCGCTATTCCCTCAAGATGATCACCCATCCCGGGGATAAGCTGCCCGTGGACATCGACGCCGTGGCTAAAAAGGCGGCGGAGCGCGGCGTGATTTTGGAGATCAATCCCAGACACGCCCACCTAAGCGCCGAGGAATTAAAAATTGCAATGCAGTACGGCGGGCGCTTTGCCGTGAACAGCGACGCCCACAGCACCGAGGCCCTGGGGCAGGTGGAGGCCGCCTGGCCAATCATTGAAGAGGCGGGCTTGCCCTTGTCCAGGGTCGTCAATGTCAGATAAAGACAGAAAGTGAGATGAGAAAATGAAGACCATTATCGTAACAGGACTGTCCGGCGCGGGAAAATCCCAGGCCATCCAGATCCTCGAGGATCTCGGCTATTTTTGCGTGGATAATCTTCCGCCTCAGCTCATCCGGACCTTTGTGGATCTCTGCCAGAATACCGGCGCAGAAATCGACCGTCTGGCCCTGGTGACGGACATCAGAAGTGATATTTTCTCGGAAAAATTTCAGTCCTCCCTGATCTCCTTTTTACAGGAGAATCGGGATATCGAGATGCTTTTTCTGGAGGCCGACGACGAAACCCTCGTGACCCGCTACCAGGAGAGCCGAAGAAAGCACCCCTTAACCGGCGTGGCCGGGAGCCTGTCCCAGTCCATCAAGCTGGAGCGTGAGAAGATGGCGGCCTTTAGAGAGGAGGCCAGCTACGTCATCGACACCACGGGGCTCAGCACCAAGGAGCTCCGAGCGACTTTAAAACAGATTTTATCCGCCAAGGACGGGGTGGTCATGACCCAGATCAACATCTCCTCTTTCGGTTTTAAATACGGGCTGCCCCGCAGCGCAGACTACGTCTTTGACGTGCGCTTTCTGCCCAATCCCTTTTACAAGAAGGAGCTCCGGGGAAAAACCGGCGAGGACGCCGAGGTCAGAGACTACGTCATGTCCTTCCCCGAGGCCCAGGAGTTTTATAAAAAAATCCTGGAGCTGGTGGCCTTTGTGATTCCCCAGTTTAAAAATGTGGAGAAGGATCACCTGGAGATCGCCTTCGGCTGCACCGGCGGGCAGCACCGCTCTGTGACCTTTGCCTACCTCGTGGAGGAGGCCTTCAGGAAGCAGGGCTATGTCACCCGGGTCATCCATCGGGATATCACCAAGGATCGGGAAGCCAAGTAAGGTGGTGAGCGCATCGTGGAAATGAAAGAATACATCAGAGAGTTTACCCTGACGGACGTGGTGTCCGTCAGAAATCCCAAGGTGGTGGCCCTGGGCGGTGGCACCGGGCTTTCGGTGATCCTCCGGGGCTTAAAGAAGTACACCAGACGCTTGACGGCGGTGGTCACCGTCGGCGACGACGGCGGCAGCTCCGGCATGCTCAGGGAGGATCTGGGGATTTTGCCGCCGGGGGACATCAGAAACTGTATTCTGGCCCTGGCCGACGACGAGAACGTCATGCAGGCCCTGTTCAATTATCGCTTTGAGGACGGCGGCCTGGAGGGCCATAATTTTGGCAATCTGTTTCTGGCGGCCATGAACGGCATCAGCCACGACTTCTACGACGCCGTCCGCAGAACCTCCGACGTCCTTCAGATCAAGGGGCGGGTGCTGCCGGTGACCTTAGACAACATGGTCCTCATGGCGGAGCTGGAAAACGGCGAGCGCATCGAGGGCGAATCTGCCATCCCCGAGGCCGCCCGCAGGGAAGACTCCCACATCAAGTACATTTACCTCAAATCCGCAGGCATTAAGCCCCTGGAGGAGACCCTGGAGGCCATCAAGGAGGCCGACATCATCATCATCGGCCCGGGAAGCATCTACACCAGCGTCATCCCCAATCTTCTGGTGACGGGAATCGAGCAGGCCATCGAGGACAACCGGGGCAAGAAGTTCTACATCGGCAATATCATGACCCAGCCCGGTGAGAGCGGCGGCATGACCCAGGCGGATCATATTCGGGCCATCGAGCGCCATCAGCAGCGGCAGGACAGACGTCTGTTCCACTACGCTGTTTTAAACAACGGTGAGCTTTCGCCGGAGGTCAGCGCCAATTATAAAAAATACGGCGCCCTCAAGGTGCCCCTGGGAGATCTGGATCCCCGCTACGACTACATCCTCGACGATTTCATCATCGTTGAGGACGGCAGAGTGCGCCATGACGCCGACCTTTTGGCCCGGCGGATTTTTGAAACCTACGTGAAATAAAAGGGCCGCAGTCTGCGGCAAGGCTTTGGAACGGAGGGATCCGTTCCTTCTTTATGTAATTTTGAAAGGAACCCCATGAGCTTTTCATCGAGTATAAAAAAGGATCTCTGCGCGCTGGTCACCGAAGATAAGGGCGGCTGGCGGGCGGAGCTGTCGGCTGTCATCGCCTCGTCGGCGAAGATCACCGTGGATGAAAAAGAGCAGATGACGCTGCACCTGACGACGGAAAACCCCGCGGTGGCGGGGCGGGTCTTTAAGACCATCAAGGGCCTCTACGGCGTGACGGCCAAGGTCAGCATTCTGCGGACGAAAAAATTTAAGGATCACCGGGCCTACCACCTGGCCATCGAGGACTTTGAGGCGGCGGAGCGCATCCTCAAGGATACCCGCATCCTCAGGCGCAACGACCAGGGTCAGTGCTTTTTTGCAAGCGAGGTGCCCAAGCTCTTTACCTCCAAGCAGGTGCTTATCAAAAGCTACCTCCGGGGCGCGTTTCTGGGCTGCGGCTCCATCACCAACCCGGAGCGAAACTACCATTTAGAGCTGGTGAGCAGACAGCGGCATTACCTGGCCAGCGTGGCGGAGCTCTTTGCCCACTACGACATCAAGGGCAGCCTGATCAAGCGCAAGGCCAGCTACGTCCTCTACATCAAGGAGAGCGAGAGCATCACGGGCTTTCTGGGGGTTATCGGCGCCCACAAGGCCCTGCTGGAGATTGAGAATATCCGCATCGTCAAGGAGATGAGAAACGACGTTAATCGCCAGGTCAATTGTGAGACGGCCAATATGAACAAAACCGCCGCCGCGGCCTTTGAGCAGCTGGACAATATCCGCTACATCAAGGAGCGGGTGGGACTGCACAAGCTGCCCAGAAACCTCAGGCAGATGGCGGAGGTGCGCCTCAGCTACCCCGATCTCACCATCAAGGAGCTGGGCCAAAAGCTGGACCCGCCGGTGGGAAAATCCGGGGTGTACCACAGACTTAAAAAGCTCAATGAGATGGCGGCGGAGCTCAGGGTCCAAAATGGCGATAAGCTCTGAGGCCTTAATTCAGTCCAAGACTGTTTATCCATTCCATGACGGTATCCTGAGAATCGCTGCCACTTAGCCTCTGACCGTCAAGCCATGTGGCTCCGCTTGTCAATTCCTCCAGATTGGACGCGCTGGAGCCGATGCCGCTGCCCCCGGAGGTACAGAAGGGAACAAGCGTCTTGTCGGAAAAATCGTGGCTTTCCATCCTATTTCTTTTCATCCAACAGCATGACGCCGTCTGCGGGATTATGGTCGATCGCGCCTACAATCCGGTGAGGAAGATAGGGTTCTTCCAGCCATGCGATGTCCTCTGCCGTCAGCTTGACTGCCAACGCACCCACCGCATCGTCAAAGTAGGCAGCCTTTGTCGCTCCGATGATAGGAGACGCAGCGCCTTTGGCCCAGTGCCACGCAATGGCAATCTGTGACATCTTGACACCATACCGCTTTGCCAGTTCGTGAACCCGGCTTACAATCTGCATATCCTGTTCTTGGGTACGGTCATATTTCCCCATGGCCACCCGGTCGGTACGGCTTCGCAGGGTATCCGCCTTCCACTCAGGCCGGGTCAGGTGTCCTGCCGCTAAAGGACTGTAAGGCATCAGAGAAACGCCCATCTGCCTGCAAATGGGAATCAGCTCCCGCTCATCCTCCCGGTAGAGAAGATTATAATGGTTCTCCATGGCCTCAAACTGCGCCCATCCGTGGTCACGGGCGGTGAGCTGCATATTGTAAAACTGGTACCCGTACATGGCGGAAGCGCCCAGCGCCCTTACCTTTCCGGCTTTCACCAGTTCGTTCAGGGCCTCCATGGTTTCCTCAATGGGAGTTTCATAATCGAAACGGTGGATGATGTACAAATCCAGATAGTCCGTACCCAGTCGTTTCAGCGTCCCGTCAATCTCACGGTGAATGGCCGCTGCGGACAGCCTGCCGGGGTTGAAATAAACCTTAGAAGCGATTACAACCTTATCACGGGCAATATTCTTTTTCAGCGCCCGGCCCAGATATTCCTCGCTGGTTCCGGCAGAGTAGCCGTTGGCCGTATCAAAGAAATTGATGCCGAGATCCAGAGCGTGCCTGACGATCTGCTCCGTATTGCTTTCATCCAGTGTCCAGTCGTGCATGGTTCCGGCCTTGCCGAAACTCATACAGCCCACGCATAATTTAGAGATTTGAATGTTCGTATTTCCTAAGTTTGTGTATTCCATATCTGATTCCTCCCGTTACTCAGCAGCCTTTTGGATACAACACCCACTGCCCTTGCCAAATGCTGCGAAACCTTTTTTGTTGTGCCACTTGCAGAAAAATAAGCAGCCAGTTTCTTATTCAGCATTACTGCTCAAAACGAATCCCATGCAGGCGGCGCACTTCATTCAGACTTGGCACATCCAGAATGAGGCTTCTGTCCGTATCCATACCCTCGATTATACGCATGTCCTCCTCCGTCAAAATAAAATCGTCTATATCATAATTCTGGCGGATGCGTTCCTCATGAACAGATTTCGGAATCGCAGCGATCTTGCTCTGCCGCAGCCAGCGGAGAATCACCTGTGCGGGAGCCTTGCCATATTTCTGTCCGATGGCTGTTAATTTCGGATTCTGAAAAATCCCGTTTTGCCCTTCTGCAAAAGGAGCCCATGCCATCGGCTGTATCTGATACTGCGCCATTAAGTGACGAAGCTCCTGTTGCTGACAGAAGGGATGCAGTTCAATCTGATTGACAGCCGGTGTGACTTCATGGCTGAGAATTAAATCCAGCAGTCTGTCAGGAAGAAAGTTGCAGACGCCGATAGCTTTTACTCTGCCTGCCTTTAAGAGTTCCTCCATGGCCCGCCAGCTTCCGTGATAGTCGCCATAGGGCATATGGATGAGATACAAATCCAGATACTCCGTCCCCAGATTGACAAGGCTCTTTTCAAAGGACGCCATCGTTTTCTCATATCCCGCATCCTGAATCCAAACCTTGGAAACGAGAAAAATTTCCTTTCTGTCAATGCCGCTTTCCCAGATTGCTTCTCCCACTGCCGCTTCATTCCCATAGCAGGCTGCAGTGTCAATCATCCGATAACCTGTTTCCAGTGCGGCTTTTACGCTTTTTTTGCAAATCTGCTGATCGGTAATCTGGAATACGCCAAAGCCAAGCTGCGGCATCCGGATTCCGTTATTCAATTCAATTTCGTTCATAGAGATCCTCCTTTGTTTGCTTACCGTTTTTCGAGGCATTGATGCTGTGTCGCAGATAATCCAGCCTTACAAGCTGTGCTTCCCTAATCGGAATATTATAGCGTCTGCTTGCTTCCTGCTTCGTCATATTCCTTTACCTTCGCTAAAAAAATATAGGTGCCCCTATCGGACACCTATATTATACTTATAGCTCATTGAAGTATCTAATACCTATATTCAATTACAAGAAATGCCTGAAATGTATTTCTTCATGCGCTGTATGAAGTGTGCGCTGGCTGCCGTAAGTGTTTGATTCTTTTTTTACAGCCCAAATTCCGTGATAAATTCAGCGTAGCTGCCCCGGTACACGTTGAGATCGATGTGCTCCACGGCGCCGGAGTAGCCCGGCAGCACGCCGTGCTCGCTGTACTGCCAGAAGGTCCAGGCCCTGCCGTCGGCCAGGGTGGGGTTTTCATCGTAGTTGGCGATCCACAGCTTGTAGTCCTCAAAATTGCCGGCGATGTACACCGAGTAGGGATACTTGGAGGTGTAGATAATGGGCTTTTTGCCGTAGTAGGCCTCCAGGGTGTCCAGGAGCACCTTAAGCTCTGCGATGACGGAGTCCGTGGAGGGCGGCAGAAAGCGGTTGTAGGGCGCGTAAAACTCAATGTCCACCACCGGCGGCAGCATGGCGTCGTTTTTGGGAACGTGGGCGATGAAATTTTCGGCCTGGGAGCTGCCGGTCTCGTCAAAGTTAAAAAAGTGGTAGGCCCCCACCTTGAGATCGGTGTTCAGGGCCGCCTCAAGGTTGTAGTCTAAGGTCTCGTCCACAAAATCACTGCCCTCGGTGGCCTTGATAAAGGCGAAGTAGATATTGTTGTCCGACAGCACCTCCCAGTCGATATCCCCCTGGTAGGCGGAGACGTCGATGCCCTGGATAACGTAGTTATCGGAGCCTGGAAGCTCGCCGGCGGCGCCGATTTCCCGGATGCCGGTGCGGAGCATATTGCCCAGGGCGACGGTGATGGCTGCGAGGATGCACAGGACAAAAACGGCGGCCAGACAGCCGCAGCCACAGCCCTTCAGCTTTTTCTTAGACATGGGCGGCCCACCTGTCCTTGAGGGAGGTGCGTCCCAGCATGAGGCTGCATAGCCAGCCGGCGGCGATGCCCAAGAGGGTGCCGGCTAAAACGTCCGTGGGGTTGTGGACGAAGAGGTAAAGCCGGGACAGGGCGATGAGGGCGGCGGTGACCAGAAGAAGCCAGCGCCAGCAGCCTTTTTTTTGCGTGAGGAAAAAGGCGGTGGCAGAGGCAAAGGAGGCGCTGCTGTGTCCCGAGGGGAAAGAGGAGCTTTGGGGCGCCGAAACCAAAAGCTCCAGGGGAAAGATTTCAAAGGGACGGGGCCTGTCCACCAGGGGCTTGATGATGGCCTCGGTGAGGAGGACTGAAGCCAGCAGGGAGAGGGCCATGACGATGCCGGTGTAGCGGGTCTGGGGCCTGAGCAGCAGCAGGGCGGTCAGGACAATCCAGAAGACGCCAAAATCGCCGAGGTGGGTAAATAATTTAAAAAAGGTGTCGAGCACCCCGTTTCTAAGGTGCTCCTGTATCCATAAAAGTATTGTTAAATCCAAAACTGCCTTCTTTCTATGGGGTGAGGGGATCGATCTGCCAGTCGATGGGTGTCTTGCCTGCGCTCTCCAGAAAGGCGTTGGTTTTGGAGAAGGGACGGCTGCCAAAGAAGCCGCGGTTGGCCGACAGCGGACTGGGATGGGGGGACTTGATGATGTGGTGGATTTTATTGGTGATCATGGGGATCTTGGATTGGGCAAAGGCGCCCCAGAGGATAAAGACCACCGGATCCGGCCGGGCGTTTAGAAGCTCGATGACGTGGTCGGTGAATTGCTCCCAGCCCATGCCGCGGTGGGAGGCCGCCTGGCCCGCCCGCACCGTCAGCACAGCGTTGAGTAGCAGCACCCCCTGATCTGTCCATTTTTTCAGATAGCCATGGCTGGGGATGGTGCAGCCCAGATCGGACTGGAGCTCCTTGTAGATGTTGACCAGCGAGGGCGGGGTGCTGACCTGGGGCTTGACGGAGAAGGAGAGGCCGTGGGCCTGGCCCGGCCCGTGGTAGGGATCCTGACCGATGATGCACACCTTCGTGTCCGAATAGGAGGTGTAGTGGAAGGCGTTGAAAATATCGTACATGTCGGGGTAGATGACCCGGGTCTTGTACTCTCTGATCAGAAACTTCCGGAGATTCTGGTAATAATCCTTTTGAAATTCTTCCTGGAGGGGGGCCTCCCAGTCATTGTTAAAATTGATGGACATATGCTCACAACCTTTCAAAGGAAATAAAATCTTCAGTGTAGAAATCGGCAATGCTTTTGACCCGTTGGGCATCCTGGAAGGAATCGGCCACGGCCACGGCGGTCATGGCCGCGTTCTTGGCGCCGGTGAGGCCCTCAAAGGTGTCCTCGAAGACGATGCAGGCCTCGGGGGATACCCCCAGGGCGCGGGCAGCCGCCAGAAAAACCGCAGGATCAGGCTTGCCGACGCCCACCTCACCGGTAAAGCAGAGGGCGCCGAAGTCCTGGAGCAGCTGGTGCTGATCTAGATAGGCCTCGGTGGTCATGCGGTTGTTGGAGGTGGCGATGGCCAGGGGCATCCCCGCGGCCTTTAATTTTTTGATAAATTCCAGGGCGCCGGGCTTAAAGGCGATATCGCTGAGATAGATGTGGTGGGACATGGCGATCCACTCCCTCTGGATGGCGTCGATGTCCTCGGGAAGCTGGAAACGGTTCTTGACGTATTGGGCGGTTTCCGAAAAGCTCATGCCGGCGATATGCCTGGAGAGATCCGGAGGACAGGTGATATTTCTTTTGCCCAGGTACTGGATATCGATTTGGTGCCACAGCCCCATGGAATCCACGAGGGTGCCGTCAAAATCGAAGATGGCGGCCTGGTATTGATTAAAATTGATCATGCGCTGCTCCTGAAATGGCTATTGGAATTCTGGTGTTCTGCCGAAGTCAAAAATAAGAGCTTCGGGTGCCAAAGCGGCCTGGGCTTCAAAGATTTTAAGGCCCGAAGGCAACGATTGGCACTATAAATTATATTATAGCACAGTTTACTTAAAAATTTTTTGCAATCCTGGGGCCCGGGGGCCATCAAGGCCGCTGTTTTTCGAGAGAAATGGGATTTTCAAGGATGTAATGGTATGCAGAGTTTTGCGGAAAATAAGGCTTTTATTTTCTTCCAAATATCCCCCAAAAGAAGTGCAAATTTTGGTTGAATTTTAAATCGGGTATGCTATAATGTATACAATGTGCCAGTAAAGAACAATGGGGACTGAATGATGAAAAAGGAAATAAAAATCAAAGCGCCGGCCAAGGTCAATATTGCCCTGGATGTACTCGGCGTCAGAGAAGACGGCTACCACGAAATGCGGATGATCAACCATACCGTGGCCCTGGCCGACGAGCTGCATTTTTCTCTGGAGGATACCGGCATTGTCCTGAGCTGCAGCGATCCCAAGATCCCTGTGGATGCGGGGAATATCGTCTGGCGGGTGGCAGAATGCCTCAAAACGCAGTTTGGCGTTGAGGCGGGGGTGGCCATCGCCATCGATAAGCATATTCCCAGCGAGGCGGGGCTGGCCGGGGGCAGCGCCGACGGCGCCGCCGCCCTTTTGGGTCTCAATCGCCTCTGGGGGCTGGGGCTTTCTCTCAGGGAGCTCTGTGCCATCGGTGCAAAGATCGGCGCGGATATCCCCTATTGCTGCTTTAAGGGAACGGCGCTGGTCACGGGCATCGGCGAGATCATCACGCCCTTGAAGCCTTTAAATCGCCTGTCGGTGGTCTTGGTCAAGCCGGACATCGACATCGCCACCCCCTGGGCCTTCAGACAGCTGGACGCGGGCAAGAACACCCGGCATCCCGATATCGACGGCGTGATTTCAGCCATAGAGCTGGAGGATTACGACGCCCTCAGGGTCTGTTCGGGCAACGCCTTCGAGACGGCGGTCTTTGAGATCTATCCGGAGATCAGGGACATCAAGGAAAAAATGTATGACTGCGGCGCCGTGTTCTCGGTGATGAGCGGCAGCGGCTCCACGGTCATCGGTTATTTTGAGGCGGAGGCAGCGGCCCGCAGGGCCTGCACAACCTTTAAGCAAAGCTTCCCCCATACATTTTTAACAGAAATAGAATAGAGGTTTTATCACATGGAAAATGAAAAAGTGGAATTATCGCTGGATATGAGCAGCTGTAAGCCCCTGCGCGAAATTGTCTTTGAAACCATCCGCAACGCCATTATCAACGGAGACCTGAAGCCGGGTCAGCGCCTCATGGAGGTTCAGCTGGCGGAACAGCTGGGGGTCAGCCGCACGCCGGTCAGAGAGTCCATTCGCAAGCTTGAGCTGGAGGGACTGGTCAAGATGGTGCCGAGAAAGGGCGCCTACGTCACCCCCATGTCCATCGAGGATCTCAAGGATATGATGGAAATTCGCCGGGCCCTGGAAGCCCTGGCGGCGGAGCTGGCGGCCAAGAACGCCAACGACGCAGATGTGAAGAAGCTGCGGGAAAGCAATAAGGATTTTGAGGAGGCGGCCTGCGCCAACGACGAGACGGGCATCATCAACCACGACATTGCCTTCCACGAAACCATCTACGAGGCCACGGGCAACAAGCGCCTCTGCCAGATGATCAATTCCCTCAGGGAGCAGATGCAGCGGGTGCGGGTAGAGTACGTTCACCACGTGGAGGATAAGCGCAGCCTCACGGGACAGCACCAGAGAATTATCGACAATATTGAAAAGCATCTTCCGGCGGAGGCCTCGGCGGCGGCGGCGGAGCATATTCACCTGGCGGAGCTGGATATGGTCGCGGTTCTGGAAAAGGACGAATAGGCCGGCGCATACAAAAGCCAGAGCCCAACTGAACAGAACACAAAAAATGATAAATCCCCGGGACCTGCAGGCCTCGGGGATTTCTTTATTTTTCCGTGTTGTCTTTGTCGTGGAGGGCTTCTGGGGGCGGGCCGGGGTTAAAGGTGACGGAGCCCAGATGCTCCGGCAAATCCTCGATCTTTGTCTTGACCTCGGGGGTCAGCTCCTCCAGGGAGCGGCGGCGCTTTTTCTTTTTAGCGGCGCCCTCCTTTGGGCCCTTGGCGCCGTCATCCTTTGGGGACGCTTTTTGGGCGGAGGATTTATCTTTTTTTTTATGGCCGATGGGCGGATCGTTTAAAAGCTCCTTGTTTCTAAACAATGCGATGACGGCCAGCAGGCAGCCAGCCACCACGAAGATATCGGCGATGTTGAAGATGGCAAAGCCGATGAGTCTGACGTCGAAGAAGTCAATGACGTAGTTCAGACGGATGCGGTCGATGAGGTTGCCGATGGCGCCGCTGATGATCAAAGATAGGGCAAAGTTGATGTCGTAGTACCTCCGCTTTTTGGGCATCACCCAGAGGATGTAGATTAAGGCCAGGATAAAGGCGGCGGTGATGATAATCAAAAAGGTCTGCTTGCCGGAGAGCATGCTGAAGGCCGCGCCGTTGTTTTCGACGTAGGTGAGATGAAAGACGTGGGGGACGATGGGGACGGTGCTGACGGGGGACAGGAAGACCACTGCCAGGTATTTGCTAAACTGGTCCACGGCAATTCCCCCGAGGATCAGCAGAATATAAAACAACATAGGGAAAGCTCCTTATAAATGGTATTGTACAAGTATACATGATAAATCTTTATTTTTCAAAGATTTATTGGAAAAAATGTTTTTTTTTTGCGATGAAAGTGGTAAGATGGTGAGTATCAATTTGTTTTGGCCCCGAGGCCATTCAGGCCCCCAGACAAGGGCTGCGGCGCCCTTCGGCACTGCAGCGCAGCCTGAAGAATTTCACACAAAGCCCCGGAGGACACAGGGCTTAATTGAATCTAAAAAGAGCGACGGCCAGGGCAGCTGGTCTGCCGTGGCAGCATATACATGCAGGAGGAAATAAATCAATGGAAAACGTATTTGACGTGCTGAAGGAGCGCGGCTTTATCGAGCAGTGCACCCATGAGGAAGAAATTAAAAAGCTATTGGCTGACGAATCCGTCACCTTTTATATCGGCTTCGACCCCACCGCCGACAGTCTGCACATCGGCCATTTTATCCAGATTATGGTTATGGCCCACATGCAGAGACACGGCCACCGTCCCATCGCCTTAATCGGCGGCGGCACAACCATGATCGGCGACCCCTCGGGCCGCACAGACATGCGTCAGGTCATGACCAGGGAGCGCATCGCTGAAAATGGCGAAAAGTTCAAGAAGATCTTCGAGAAGTTTTTAACCTTCGAGGACGACAAGGCCATTATGGTGGACAACGCCGAGTGGCTGCTGCCCCTGAATTACATCAACTTCCTGAGGGATGTGGGGGCCCACTTCTCCGTCAACAGAATGCTCACCGCAGAGTGCTACAAATCCAGAATGGAAAAGGGACTGACCTTCCTGGAATTCAACTACATGCTGCTTCAGGCCTACGACTTCTACACCCTCCACAAAAAATACGGCTGTAAAATGGAATTTGGCGGCAACGACCAGTGGTCCAACATCATCGCCGGCGCAGAACTGGTCCGCAGAAAGGACGGCGATACGGTTTACGGCATGACCTTCTCCCTGCTGACCACCAGCGAGGGCATCAAGATGGGCAAAACCGCCAAGGGCGCTTTGTGGCTCGATCCGGAAAAAACCTCTCCCTACGAATTCTACCAGTACTGGAGAAACGTGGGCGACGCCGACGTCGAAAAATGTCTGGCGCTGTTGACCTTCCTGCCCATGGAAGAGGTGCGCCGTCTAGGTGCTTTAGAAGGCGCCGAAATCAACAAGGCCAAGGAAGTTTTAGCCTACGAGGTTACCGCCATGATCCACGGCGAAGAAGAAGCGAAAAAGGCCCAGGAGGCCTCCAGAGCCCTGTTTGCCGGCGGCAGCCAGGATGCAGAGATCCCCAGCGTCGATCTGCCCCGGGCAGAGCTGGGTGAGGGCTTGGAAATTCTGACCCTTTTGGACAAGGCTGGCTTAATTCCCACCCGCAGCGAGGGACGCCGCCTCGTGCAGCAAGGCGGTATTGAGGTGGATGGCGTCAAGGTCACCGATATCAAAACGGTGTTCACCGAGGCCGACTTCAAGGACGGCGCCGTCATCATCAAGAAGGGCAAAAAGACTTATAAGCAGCTGAAATTAGTATAAGGAGTGACGATGTCATGATAAGTTCAAATCCTGTTCGCGGCGCCAGAGATATTCTCCCCGGGGAGATGCTGATCCGCGACACCCTGGAACAAAAAATTCTGAGCATTTACAGACAGCACGGCTTCTCGAGAATCGAGACGCCGGCCTTGGAGAACATCGACCTGCTTTTGGGCAGCGAGGGCGGTGAAAACCTCAAAATGCTCTTTACCATTTTAAAACGCGGCGACAAGCTTAAAATCAGCGAGGACAGCACCACCAAGGACCTCTGCGACATGGGCCTGCGCTTCGACTTGACCCTGCCCCTGAGCCGTTTTTACGCCAACAACGCCCAGACCCTGGAGCTGCCCTTTAAGGCCATCCAGATCGGCAACGTGTTTCGGGCTGAGCGCCCCCAGAAGGGACGCTTCCGCTCCTTTAAGCAGTGCGACATCGACATCATCGGCGACCCCACGGTTTCGGCGGAGATGGAGCTCATAAGCACCACCGCCAAGGCCCTTTTAGCCATCGGCTTTGAGGATTTTACCATCAAGGTCAACGACAGAAAGCTCCTCAACGCCTTCATTAAAAAGGCGGGCTTTGCCGAGGCGGATATTCCCTCCATCTGTATCTCTCTGGACAAGGCGGATAAAATCGGCCCCGAGGGCGTTGCCAAGGAGCTGGTGGACAAGGGCTACGACGAAGCCATGGTGGCGGCCTTCGTCAGGGAGGCCGAGGATATTTCCCTGGACAACATCGGCGACAAGGTGGACGAGCCCGAGGCGGTGGCCGATCTGAAGCGGGTCATTGAGACCAGCCAGACCCTGGCCGAGGGGCGCTATAAGGTCGTCTTCGACTTCAGCCTCATCCGCGGCATGGGCTATTATACCGGTCAGATCTTCGAGGTCAGCTACGGCCCCTACGGCTTTTCCATCGCCGGCGGCGGCCGCTACGACAACATGATCGGCAAATACGCCAAGACCTCGGTGCCGGCGGTGGGCTTCTCCATCGGCTTCGAGCGCATTGTCACCATCCTCATGGAGGAACAGGCGGGCAAGAAGGCCAGCTCGGAGAGCATTGTGCTCTTTTACGATGCCGCTGGGGACGATATGGCCCAGGTCATCCGCTTTGCCGACACTTTAAGGGACCAGGGAAAGACGGTGAACCTCACCGCCATGAAGAAAAAATTTGGCAAGCAGATTGGCTACTACGCCGACAAGGACTACGACGGCTTCATGGTCTTTGGTCGGGACGAGGCGATCAAAAGCTTCGATTAAGGCCGATATAGATGTGTTATTGATCCCGGGCAGTTTGAGTCCGGGATTTCTTAATTAAAGGAGAGCAGATGATGAAACCCATTGTAGCCATCCCCATGGGAGATGCGGCGGGCATTGGCCCAGAGATCACGGTTAAGGCCCTGGCCGACCCGGAGGTTTTAAACCAGGCCCGCTGCGTCGTCGTCGGAGATAAAAAGGTTTTGGCCCAGGCGGCTGAGTTCAGCGGGGTCAGCTTAAAAATCAATTGTATTGAAAAGCCCGCTGAGGGTGATTTTACAGCAGGTGTGTTAAATCTGATAGACTTAGACAATATCGACATGGACAGCCTCAAAATAGGCGAGATTCAGGCCATGACTGGCAGGGCGGCCTACGAATACATCGAGAAGGCCACAAAGCTTTGTCTGGAAAACAAGGCGGACGTGCTGGCCACCACGGCCATCAACAAGGAATCTCTGAAGCTGGCAGAGGTGCCTTATATTGGCCACACCGAGATGGTGGGGGCCCTGACGGGCACCAAAAATCCGTTGACCATGTTTCAGGTCAGAAGCCTCAGGGTCTTTTTCCTGACCCGCCACGTCTCCCTGAGGCAGGCCTGCGACCTGGTGACCAAGGATCGCCTGGATGTCTTTATTGACGATTGTATTCAGGCCCTAAAGGTTTTAGGCCTGGATGCCCCCAAAATTGCGGTGGCGGGGCTCAATCCCCACAGCGGAGAGCACGGTCTGTTCGGCAGCGAGGAGGTCGATCACGTCATTCCTGCGGTGGAGGCGGCGAAGGCCCGGGGTGTAGATATCGAAGGCCCCATCGGCGCCGACTCGGTGTTCCACCAGGCCTTAAACGGGCGCTACGATGCGGTGCTGTCTCTGTACCACGACCAGGGACATATCGCCACGAAGATGGTGGATTTTGAGCGCACCATCTCCATCACCTGCGGGATGCCGATTCTCAGAACCTCGGTGGACCACGGTACCGCCCTGGACATTGCGGGCCAGGGGATTGCAAGTCCGGTCAGCATGGTGGAGGCCATCCGTCTGGCGGCGGAGTACGCGCCAAAATTCAAAAGGGGATAAGCCTTTTCGCAGACAGGGAGTAAGGCTTAACAAAAAAGCGCCTTTCGAGGGGCGCTTTTTTACGTGGAAAAGGGCTGTTTTTCAGCAAGAATGCGGAATTTCCCGACAAAATTCGACTTTGCCATTTTAAATTAATGCCTGCCATGGTATAATTTAAAGATAAATATTCGCGTTTGGAGGCAATTTTATGAAAGTATCATTCATCCACACGGGTGATCTGCATATAGGCCGGCAGTTTCATTTCGCGCGTATGGGCGATGTGTACGGCAGAAACCGACGGATGGATCTCTGGGAGAGTTTCGAGCGTATCCTGAACACGGCGGAAAAGAATCACATCGACCTTTTGCTGATTTCGGGGAATCTTTTTGACAAGGACGAGATGGATCTTCTGGATATCGAGCGGGCGGCGGAGCGCTTCAGCCGGCTGACCAGAACCCACGTGGTCATCTGTGCCGGAAATCACGACTATTACAGCAGCCTGTCGATCTACGGCCTTGTGGAATGGCCGGACAATGTGACTCTGTTCAAAACGGGACGGCTGGAGTCTGTCTATTTTCCAGACATCAACACGGAAGTCTACAGCCTCTCCTGGACGAAGCGCACCTACGCGTCCATGCCCTTTTCACCGGATTTTGAGGTAAATCCGGAGCACAACAATATTCTGATGCTTCACGGCGACGCCTGCAATATGAACTCGGAGTACATGCCCATCCCCGTAGAAAGGCTGGATCAGTTTGACTACATGGCCCTGGGACATCTGCACAACCATTTTTACATCAACGCGCAGACGGCCTACTGCGGCACGCCGGAGCCTTTGGGCTTTGACGAGGCCGGGGATCACGGGGTGGTCGTCGGACAGCTGGAGGATCACCGCTGCCAGAGCCAGTTTGTGCCCATTCAGAAGCGCCGCTTTTTCGAGGAAAGCTTTGAGATCACGCCCGCCATGGGGGAAAAGCAGATTGAAGCGCTGCTTTTGGAGCGTGTGCCAGAGGAACAGCGGAAGCACAATTACCACCGCTTTATCCTCAAGGGCTACAGGGATCCGGCAGTTTCTCTGGAGAAGATCAAGAGCGCCCTTTATCCAGCCTTTTATTATCTGGAGATTGACGACAGCGGCCTTGTCCTCGATCTGGACGTGGAGCTTCTGCTCAAGGAAAACCGCGGCAACATCGTCGGCAAGTTTATTCAGGAGATGCGCCTGGAGGGGGATGATGCCCTGGCAGAGCGCGCCCTGGAGTACGGACTAGAGGGAATTTTAAGGGAGAAGGTGGTTCTATGAAAATCAAAAGGTTAATGCTTCAGTCCTTTGGCAAATTTCAAGACAGAACCATCGAGCTGAGCGACGGCTTCAATTTAATCTACGCCCCCAGTGCGGCGGGCAAATCCACGGTGCAGCATTTCATCGAGGGTATGTTCTTCGGCTTCTACAGACCCTACAGAAAGCAGGGCTCCTACGCCGAAGCCTATGAAAAATACAGACCCCAGAATAGTGCGCACTACTGCGGGGCCATCGTTTTAGAGGACGATTCTGGCCGGGAAATCCGCATCGAACGCGATTTTTTAAAGGCCGAGGATGGCGTAGCCATCTACGATAACGAAAGCGGCGAGGACATCACAGCCTTCTATCCCTACGACAGCGTCACCCATCAGAATCTGCCCCTGGGAGAAATGAAGATCACACCGTCCATCTACAACAACACGGTGAATATTCGCCAGATGGCCGGAAAAACCGATGCGGATATGGCCCAGGAGGCCAATGTGCGCCTTGTGGAGCTGGCGGCGGAGGAAAACGAGAGTCTTGCCCTGGGCAGGGTGCGGGCCTATCTCAAGGACAAGAAAAAAGCCCTGGGCCAAATGAATCCCTCGGATGTTCCCAGGGAAAAGGCTGAGGCGAAGCTGACAGAGCTCCAGGAGGCCCTGACGGAGAGCCAGCGGATCTTCGACAGAATTCAGACGAATCAGATGAAGATACAGCAGTATAAAAAGAAAATTGCCATGGCCAGGGAGCGCATCCAGACGGCGGGGCAAAAGCAGCACAGCGAGGCCTTTAAGGCGGCCCAGGAGATACGCAATAAGGCCGCGGCCCTAGAGGAAGAGGGCCGGTTTTTGGAAGAGCGCCTGGAGGCCCTGCGGCCCTGTGCCCAGATCGATCCCAGGATGTACGGCCGGGTAAAAATTCTCGAGAGCAACCTGGCCGGGGCCAAAGAGCGCAGTGAAAGCCTCAAGCAGGAGATTTCGGAGCTGGAGGGCAAGTGCGAGGAAATCACCGGGCGCTGCGATCAGATCCGAAGGAGCCTCAAGGGCCTCAGCCGCTACGATGTTCAGCGGGATTACAAGCAGTACAAGGCGTCCCTGGAGAGCCCCATGACCGAGGAGGAATTCTGGGTCGACAAGCCCCAGGCCTCCGGGGAGCTGGTGGCGCCCAGCGGGCGAACCCTGTCCTTCCCCGTGGTCATCGCGGCCATGGTCATCGGCCTCTTTGTGGTGGGCATGGCTTTAATCAACCCGGGCGAGGTCTTTTCGGGGGCTGCCTGGTTTGCGGTGGCCTTTGTGGGCTGGGTTCTGATTCTCGGCGGCGGCGTCATGCTCTGGTATCAGAACAGAACGGCCAACGACGAGGCCCTGTCTGCGGTGGATGAAATTTTTGAGGATGAGGAAATCGAGAAGGAGATGCCCGAGGCTCCCGAGGCGCCGCTGACGGCGGCGGCCATCCTGAAAAAATACGGCAGAGCCAACGGCGAGGAGTTCGAGCGCTTTGTTCAGAAGGTCGAAAGAATCTTTACCCGCCTTGAAAAGCTGACCATGGAGGAAAGCCTCTTTGTGACACAGCTGGAAAACAAACGGGCGGAGCTGACCAAGGTCGAGCGGGATATGGAAAGCTTCAAAATGGATTTTGCCGATGAGCTTCAGGCCGCCGGCGTCGAGGATGTGGAAGCCTACGGCGATGCCTGTGAAAAGCGCGGCGAGTACGAAAAGCTCCAGGATCTGCTGGAGGACAACCGCAAAAGTCTGGCGGCGCTGGGGGATATTCCGGAGCTGCCGGTGGAAATCACCGACGACAACCCCGTCCTCATGATTTCCTCCAAGGGCGAGGAGATCCGGGCCCGGGAGGCCATCTATGCCTTCAACGAGGAGATCAAGCGCCTCAGAATGGAAAGGGATCACCTCAGCGGCATGGCCGTAAGCCCGGCGTCGATTCGCGAACAGATCGAGACCCTAAAAAATGCCATGGCTTTCTGTGACCAGGATGTCCAGGCCTGCGACAAGGCTGCGGCGGTCATCGCGCGCCTGGAGGGCGGCATGAAAACTGTGGACATGTCTGCCCTGGAGCAGCGCATCGGCGCACTCCTTAAGCAGATCACCGGACACTACGATACCGTGGTCATCGACGAGCATTTCAACATCGAGGTTCAGCTGCCTGAAACCGGACGGTATGTGCCCATCAGCCAGCTGGACGGCAAGGTCATCGATCAGATCTATTTTGCACTGCGCTTTGGCCTGGAGGACGGATCCCGCCAGGAGGCAGCCCTGCCCCTGGTTCTGGACGATCCCTTCGTGAATTACGGTCTTGAACGCAAAAAAGCGGTTCTGGGATCCCTCTGGAAGCTCAGCGCAGACCGTCAGGTGCTGCTCTTTACCGAGGGCGGCGACGAAAAGCGGATTCTCGACAGCACCGGGCTGAGCTACAGCGGCATTCTTTTATAAAAACAGAGGTAATATAGTGCAAATTGTCAGGCATGACGGTGAAAAAACGGCACAGTCCGGAGATTTCATGTCTGCCTGACTTTTTTATAAAAGGGCGGGCGACCGCTAAAAAATCTGGGGAGTATATATGAAACTAAAAGACATTAGAGAATTGCTGAACGCCAGGGTGCTTACGGGAGAGGGACACCTGGAGGATGAGGTCTACGTGGCCTGCGGCTGTGATCTCATGAGTGATGTGCTGCGCTACGCCAAGGAGGACGGGCTGCTTTTGACCGGGCTGGTCAACAAGCAGGTGATCAACACGGCGGACATGGCCTGTATGAACAGCATCGTTTTTGTGAGAAATAAGCTGCCAAACCAGGAGCTTCTGGACATGGCAAAGGAGATCGACATGCTGATCATGACGACGGATTATCCGCTGTTTGAGGCCTGTGGTATCCTCTATCACAATGGGTTAAAGGGGGCAGAGCCGAAAGATGAGCTATAAATTAGAATTTGACGTGGCCCGGGGAGATTTTGAGAAGGCCGGGGAAGCCTCCCGGAAAATAAAGAGAAGCTTACAGCAGCTGGGCATCGGCAGCAAGACCATCCGAAGAATCGCCATTGCCGGCTACGAGGGGGAAATCAATCTGGCCATCCATTCCGATGGCGGCAGGATTATCCTTGAGGTCGATAATGAAAACGTTGTCCTAAGGCTTGAGGACGTGGGCCCGGGGATTCCTAATTTGGATCTTGCCATGACTGAGGGCTACTCCACCGCCAGCAGCGAGGCCCGGGAGATGGGCTTCGGCGCCGGTATGGGGCTGCCGAATATGGAAAAGAATGCAGACGGCTTTGAAATCCACTCGGTGGTCGGCGAGGGCACAAAAATCAAAATGGTTTTCAAGCTGTGAGCCTGAGGTGATATGATGGATAAATTATTGCACTCTGTCTATTTAGACAGGGATAAATGTCTGGGCTGCACCACCTGCCTGAGATCCTGTCCCACAGGGGCCATCCGGGTGCGGGAGGGCAAGGCCAGAATCATCGAGTCCAAGTGTATCGACTGCGGTGAGTGTATCCGGGTCTGCCCCCACCACGCCAAGATGGCGCGGACGGACGCCCTGGATAAGCTTGAAAACTTTAAATACAATGTGGCCATCCCCGCACCCTCTCTGCTGGGGCAGTTTAAGCCCAAGTACAGCATCGAGCGGATTCTGTCAGGGCTAAAAAGCCTGGGCTTTGACGAGGTGGTGGAGGTGGCCTACGGCGCCGAGATCATCGGCCGGGCCATCAAGTACGAGTTCAAGGCCAAGCATTATCCCAAGCCCATGATCTCCTCGGCCTGTCCGGCGGTGTCCAAGCTGATTCAATTCCGCTTTCCGGAGCTGACGGGAAGCATCAGCCGCCTCAAGGCCCCCATGGGTCTGACGGCCAGAATCACCAGAAAACGGCTGATGGAAATGCAGGGCCTCAAAAATGAGGACATCGGTATTTTCTTTATTACCCCCTGCGCCGCCAAGGCCACGGAGGTCAGTAACCCCCTGCCCAGCGACGATATCATGGCCACCATCAACGGGGCCATCGGCATCAAGGATATTTACACCAGACTGCTTTCGGCCATGAAGACGGTGGAGGAGGATCCGATGATCCACAACTCCACGGCCGACGGCTTTAGCTGGGCCATCTCCGGCGGGGAGAGCAGCTATATCAAAAACAAGAAGGTGCTCCACGTGGACGGCATCTCCAACGTCATCAAGGTGCTGGAGGAAATCGAATGCGGCAAGCTGGAAAACATCGACTTTTTCGAGGGGCTGGCCTGTTTGGGGGGCTGCGTCGGCGGCTGCCTGACGGTGGAAAATAATTTTGTGGCCAAGATGTACCTCCACGAGCGGGCAGAAAAGGAGCGGATGGACTCCAACCGCCATCTGGACGAGGCCTACGTCAAGAACATGTACAACTCGGGGATGATGCACCAGAAGGAGAAGCTCTTCCCCAGGGAGAGAAGGCCTCTTGATGAGGATATGAACCGAGCCATCGAGAAGATGCAGGCCATCGAGGCCCTGGAGCACAAGCTGCCGGGTTTAGACTGCGGCTCCTGCGGCGCCCCGGGCTGCAGAGCTTTGGCCGAGGATATCGTCATGGGGGAGGCCCGGGAAATCGACTGTGTGTTTGTGCTCAAGGATCGGGTGCTGGAGCTGTCCAACCTGACCAGTGAGCTTTTACAGGTGGGGCATCCCATGGAAAATAGTGAGAAAGGTGAGGATTAAGGAATGAAGGTAAAGGATTTATTATCGGACGAACGGTTTCAATGCGCCAACCCAGAGGTGGCTCTGGAGGCGGAAATTCAAAGCGGCTACGTGGGGGATCTGCTGAGCTGGGTCATGGCCAATGCCGGAGAGGGCTGCGCCTGGGTGACCATCCAGACCCATTTAAACATCGTCGCCGTGGCCACCCTTTTGGAAATGGCCTGCATCATCGTCACCGAGGGGGCTGAGATCGAAGGGGATACCTTGGCCAAGGCCACCGAGGAGGGCATTCCGCTGCTCACCACCGAGATGACGGCTTACCAGGTCTGCTGTCTGCTGAGCCAGAAGGGTGTCGGCTGAGATGGCCTCCGGGAACAAAACCGCGGTGGATCTTCACATTCACTCGGTGCTGTCCCCCTGCGGCGGCGAGGATATGACCCCCAACAACATTGTCAACATGGCCCTGATCAAGGAGCTGGACTACATCGCAGTGACGGACCACAATACCGCCAAGAATCTGCCGGCGGTGGTGGAGGCCGCCAAGGGTGCAGGCCTCTGTGTGCTGCCGGGCATCGAGGTGACAACCAAAGAGGAGGCCCACGTGCTGGCCTACTTCGCAGACCTCAGTCAGGCCATGGCCCTGGACGCCCTGCTCTACGAGCACCTGCCGGACATTCCCAATCGGGTGGATTTTTTTGGTCCCCAGTACATCATGGATGCTGAGGACGAGATTGTGGGGGAGGTGGATAAGCTTTTGATTTCCGCCACGGATCTCAGCGTGGACGACCTGGCCTGGGAGGTGACGGCCTTGGGGGGGATCATTGTGCCCGCCCACATCGACCGAAAGACCTACAGCATCGTGGCCTCCCTGGGCTTTGTGCCGCCGGAGCTGCCGGTGGGCACCGTGGAGATCTCCAAGGCCATGGATTTCGAGACGGCGAAAAAAAGCTTTCGCTTTTTTAAGCCCTACAAAATGATCCACGGCTCCGACGCCCATCAGCTGGAGGACATTGCCGAGCGGGAGTACTTTTTGGAGCTGGAGGACCTGCAAAAAACGACATTGCTGCGGCATCTGCAGTAAAAAAGTAATAAATTGTCAGGAAAGAAGTGGAAATCGCCTTCAAAATGAAAATTTTCACTTCTTTTTTGATGTTTTCTGGCAGAAAGAGTAAAAATTTGCCAGTATATACAGGTGTTTTCCTGTCAAATCGGAAATTTATGGTAAAAGTTTACATTCGAAAAACAAGATGAGCCAGGGGGGATTATGCTATAATATTTTTAGAAAGTTTGAGTAAATTCTAAAAAAACTCGAATGGATGAGGAGGAGTAAAGTTGGCTGAATTAGTATCAATCGACAATTTAGATGTGGTTAAAGAAATCGTTTTAAAGCACCGCGATGTTCCTGGCTGCCTGATGCAGATTCTTCAGGAAACCCAGGAAAAATACGGTTACCTGCCCATTGAGCTTCAGGAAACGATTGCCGACGAGCTGGACATTCCATTGACGGAGGTCTACGGTGTGGCAACCTTTTATTCCCAGTTCACCCTGAAACCCAAGGGAAAATACAAAATTGGGGTATGCCTGGGGACGGCCTGCTACGTCAAGGGATCCCAGGGGATTTTAGATAAGGTCAATGAGGTGCTGGGCACCGCCGTTGGCGATACCACCGAGGATGGCAAATTTTCTGTGGACGCCACCCGCTGTGTGGGCGCCTGCGGTCTCGCGCCGGTTATGAGCATCAACGAGGACGTGTACGGACGTCTGACGCCGGCAGAGGTTCCTGGAATTCTTGAAAATTATTGATGTAAACGATGAAAGAGCTGGCGCTGCATATTCTGGACATTACCCAGAATTCTGTGCGGGCAGGCGCCCGGGTCATTCGTCTGACCATCGACGAGGCTGTTTTGGAAAATCGTCTGACCATCACCGTGGAGGATGACGGCAGCGGTATTCCGCCGGAAATATTGCCGGAGATCACCAATCCCTTCGTCACCAGCCGAACCACCAGAAGGGTGGGGCTGGGGCTGCCTTTGTTTAAATCGGCGGCCGAGGGCTGCGGCGGCAGCTTCGACATTCAATCGGAGGTCGGTGTGGGAACGCGGGTCAGCGCGTCCTTCGAGTACGACAACATCGACCGGATGCCCCTGGGCAACATGCCGGATACGGTAATCACCATGCTGATGTCCTTTGGTGAGGCGGAGCTGGTGTACCTGCATCGTTATAATCAAAAGACCTTCGCCTTTGACAGCCGTGAGATCAAGGAGATCCTTCAGGAGGACAGCCTTCTGGGAGATCCCGACATTCTGAACTGGATACGCGGCTATGTGGAAGAGGGCTTAGGGGAAATTATGGAGGAGTAATCATGAAAAAATCGCTTGAAGAGCTGAGAGCTATAAGAAACAAGAAATTAGAAGAGATCAACTTACGCAAGGGTAAGGATGGCTATCGTGTCGTTGTGGGGATGGCGACCTGCGGCATTGCTGCCGGCGCCCGCCCGGTCATGGTTAAGCTGATGGAAGAGGTTGAAGCCAAGGGACTCAAGGATGTCACCGTCGCCCAGACGGGCTGCATCGGCGTCTGCAGGCTGGAGCCCATCGTCGAGGTATATCCGCCCAACGGCGAAAAGGTGACCTACGTTAAAATGGACCCCGAAAAGGTGACCAGAATCGTAGAGGAGCACCTGACCGGCGGCAAGATCGTTGAAGAGTACACCATGACCGTCGTCGATGACAAGATTATCGATCCGGTTAAGAAAGCGTAAGGAGGCAGTTCTATGGCATTTAAACGTTCGCAAATTTTGCTCTGTGGAGGTACAGGCTGTACATCCTCCGGTTCTGCAACGCTGGTGAAGGAATTCAAAAAAGAATTGCTCAAGCACGATCTCATGGACGAGGTTGAAATCGTCGTCACCGGCTGCTTCGGTCTGTGCGAGCTGGGTCCTGTGGTCATCGTCTATCCCGAGGGGACCTTCTACAGCCGTGTGGAAGCCAGCGACGTGGCAGAGCTGGTGTCTGAACACATGGTCAAGGGC
>JAUNGS010000006.1:0-15673 GCA_030524435.1 Eubacterium sp. | reverse complement strand
CCACTGGAACGCCTGATCTATTCCGAAAAGAAGGACGGCGGGCATCCTTTGTCCATCGACGAGCTGGGCTTCTACAAAAAGCAGAAGCGTATCGCCCTGGCCAACTGCGGTGTCATCGACCCCGAGGACATCGAGGAATACCTGGCCTTTGACGGCTACCTGGCCCTGGAAAAGGTGCTGTTTAAAATGACCCCCCAGGAGGTCATCGACGAAATTAAGAACTCCGGCCTGCGGGGCCGCGGCGGCGGGGGCTTCCCCACGGGCATGAAATGGCAGTTTGCCCACAACGCCGTATCCCCCGACGGCGTCAAGTACGTGGCCTGTAATGCCGACGAGGGTGACCCCGGCGCCTTTATGGACCGTTCGGTCTTGGAGGGCGACCCCCACAGAATCATCGAGGCCATGGCCATCGCGGCCTACGCCGTAGGCGCCCAGAAGGGCTATGTCTACGTCAGAGCAGAATACCCCATCGCCGTCAAGCGTCTCCAGATCGCCATTGACCAGGCCAAGGACTACGGCCTGCTGGGCGAAAATATCTTCGACACCGACTTTGCCTTCGATCTTGAAATCCGCCTCGGCGCCGGCGCCTTTGTCTGCGGTGAGGAAACGGCCCTGATGAACTCCGTAGAGGGCAAGCGCGGCGAGCCCCGCCCGAGACCGCCCTTCCCGGCCAACAAGGGTCTCTTTGAACGCCCGACGGTTTTAAATAATGTTGAAACCTATGCCAATATTCCCTCCATCATCCTCCAGGGCGCCGACTGGTTCGCCTCGGTGGGGACAGAAAAATCCAAGGGGACCAAGGTCTTTGCCCTGGGCGGCAAAATCAACAATACAGGGCTCTTGGAAATCCCCATGGGGACCACCCTCAGAGAGGTTATCTACGAAATCGGCGGCGGCATCCCCAACGGCAAGGAATTTAAAGCGGCCCAGACCGGCGGTCCCTCCGGCGGCTGTATCCCGGCCTCTGAACTGGATATTCCCATCGACTACGACAACCTGACCAGCATCGGCGCTATGATGGGCTCCGGCGGTCTCATCGTCATGGACGAGGACAATTGTATGGTCGACGTCGCCCGCTTCTTCCTGGATTTCACCCAGGATGAATCCTGCGGTAAATGTCCCCCCTGCCGCATCGGCACCAAGCGCATGTTAGAAATTCTGGAGAGAATCTGCGACGGCAAGGGCGAGGAAGGCGATATCGAGCGCTTAGAAGAGCTGGCAGAGGGCATCAAGGCCTCGGCCCTCTGTGGTCTTGGCCAGACGGCGCCCAACCCCGTGCTGTCCACCATCAAATACTTCAGACACGAGTACGAAGCCCATATCAAAGAAAAACGCTGTCCTGCTGGTGTCTGCCGCAACCTGCTGAACTACGTCATCGACGAAGAAAAATGTAAGGGCTGTGGTATCTGTGCGAAAAAATGTCCCGGCAGCGCCATTTCCGGCGAGAAGAAAAAGCCCCACGTTGTGGACACGACCAAGTGTGTCAAGTGTGGCGCCTGCGTGGAAGCCTGCCCCTTCGGCGCCATCGCAAAAGCATAATTGGAGGTAAAGAATTCTATGAATGAAGTAACATTTAAAATAAATGGTCAGGAGATCACCGTGCCCGAGGGCACCACTATTCTCGAAGCCGCAAAGCTTCACAATATCGACATTCCGACCTTGTGCTTTTTGAAGGACATCAACGAGATCGGCGCCTGCCGTATGTGTCTTGTGGAAATCGCCGGGGCCAGGGCCCTTCAGGCCGCCTGCGTCTATCCGGTGGCCCCGGGCATCGAGGTGCTGACCAATTCCCCCAAGGTCAGAAAGGCCAGACGAGTCAATTTAGAGCTGATTTTGTCCAACCACAACCGCGAATGCACCACCTGTGTCCGCAGCGAAAATTGCGAGCTCCAGAAGCTGTCCAAGGATCTGGGGGTATCGAACATCCCCTTCGAGGGAGAAAAGTCCGGGCAATGGATCGATGATCTGTCCCCCTCCATCGTCCGGGACGAAACCAAATGTATTCTCTGCAAGCGCTGCGTGGCGGTTTGTAATAAAATCCAGGGCATCGGCGTTTTGGGCGCTGTGGGCCGCGGCTTCAGCTCCAAGGTTCAGCCGGTGTTCAACAAATCCATCGCCGATGTGGGGTGCATCAACTGCGGTCAGTGTATCGTCAACTGTCCCGTGGGCGCCTTAAAGGAAAAGAGCGACATCGAGCGGGTATGGGATGCCCTGGCGGATCCGGAAAAGGTCGTCATGGTTCAGCCGGCACCGGCGGTGCGGGCGGCCCTGGGCGAAGAGTTCGGCTTGCCTATGGGCACCAGAGTGACGGGCAAGCTGGCGGCCAGCCTCAGACGCTTGGGCTTTGACGGCGTCTTCGACACCGACTTCGGCGCCGACGTCACCATCATGGAAGAGGGGACGGAGCTTTTGGATCGTCTCAACAACGGCGGCACCCTGCCCATGATCACCTCCTGCTCACCGGGATGGATCAAGCTCATCGAAACCTATTATCCGGAAATGCTGCCCCATCTGTCCAGCTGCAAGTCGCCCCAGAATATGACCGGCGCCCTGCTTAAGAGCCACTACGCTCAGATGAACGGCATCGATCCTGAAAAGATGGTGGTCGTTTCGGTGATGCCCTGTACGGCCAAGAAATTTGAGTCCCAGAGAGAAGAGCTCAATGTCAACGGTCTCCAGGACGTGGATATTTCCATCACCACCCGGGAGCTGGCCAGAATGATCAAGGAGGCCCGCATCGATTTTGTGAACCTGCCCGACGAGGACTTCGATCCCTACTACGGTGAATCCACCGGGGCGGCGGTTATCTTCGGCGCCACCGGCGGCGTTATGGAGGCGGCGGTGCGCACCGTGGCTGATATCCTGAACAACAGGGATATCCAGGAAATTGACTACGAAATGGTCCGCGGCGTGGAAGGCATTAAGAAGGCCGAGGTTGAAATTGCGCCGGGAACGACGGTGAAGCTGTCGGTGGCCAGCGGCGGCGCCAATATCAGAAAGGTTATGGAGGCCATCAGAAACGGCGAGTTCTCGGATTACCACTTCATCGAATTCATGGCCTGCCCCGGCGGCTGTGTCAACGGCGGCGGCCAGCCCATTGTGGACGCCAAGACCCGCATGTCCACCGACATCCGCGCCGAGAGAGCCAAGGCCCTCTACACCGAGGACAGCGACAAGAAGTACAGAAAGTCCCATCAGAATCCTTCGATCATTCGCCTGTACGAGGAATTTTTGGGTGAGCCCTGCGGACATAAATCCCACGAGCTGCTCCACACCACCTATTCCCAGAAGCCGAAGATCAAGTGATCAAGTAAAATTTAAAGTGTGAAAATGAAATGAAAAGTACGGAGATGTAAAAATACAGACAGCCCCGCAGACTGAAAATTCGGTCTGCGGGGCTGTTTTTACAATTGCATTCAAAATCCTTAAACCATTTGAAAAATTCTCCCCGGGGCCTTATAATAAAGGCAGATCCCCGGGGAGATAATCAGATAAAAATATCGACCGTGAAGGATGCCAGGTCCAGACATTAAAAAGCCGCTTGCGTAAAAATCAAGCGGCTTTTTTTAAAGGGTGAGCTAGTCCTCGTAGACAATCTGATTTCGGTCGTTGAAATCGGGAATCTGGGTGCCGGGCACCCGGTCTCTGAGGGCTTTGATGACGGAGAAATCCTCCCAGAAATGCATGGGAACCAACACCTGGGGATGCAGCTGGTCGATGAAGTACTCGGCGGCCAGACAGGCAGAGCCCTGGAGTCTCGAGTCGACGGGGACAAAGGCGACCTCGATGGTCTTGTCGCCGACCTGGTCCTTGATGCGCTGGACGATGGCCTTGTAGTCCCGCTCCTCCACCTGAGGATTGATGTTGGGGTGGGATTCGGTGTCCCAGTCCCACCAGTTCAGATCGCCGGCGTGGAAAAGTCTGCGGCCCTCGGCTTCGACGTAGAAGGAGACGCCGCGGTCGGTGGAGCCAAAGGTTTCGATGTGGATGCCGTCTAAATCCAGGGTCTGGTAGGGCGCAATGTAGTGGATATTGCGGCCGCCCTTCTGGGGAATGTCGTCGCTGAGAATGTAGGTGGTGTCGAAATCGCTGCCGTAGGACAGAATGTGCTGGGAAAAATGGTCGTGGTGACTGTGGGTGACGAAGAAATAGTTCTTGCGTCCCTTTCTCAGAAATTGGGGCTGGATGTTGGTGATGGCGTCGAAGACGAGGGTCACCCGCTCCAGCTCAACGATAAATCCGCTGTGGTGCAGATAGATAATCTTCATGGTTAACCTCCAAATGAATCGCTTTTATATTATTATACCAGCCGCGGATAAAAAGCGCACCATTATTCTCGAAATTACCTGAAAAAAGGGGGGAATCGACGAAAAAATTAAGGGAAGAAGGATGCAAATGTTTACGGTCTAAAAAATATTCCGAACGTTTTAAAACCTGTTGAAAATAAAGTTCGGAAATAGTAAAATATGAATATCATAAAATAAAGGTGGAAACATAGTGATCAAACGAATTTTTGTTGAAAAAAAACCCGGCTTCCGCACCGAAGCGCAGGAGCTTGCTGAAACCTTCAAAAGGATCCTAAAGATCGAAGGTCTTGACAGCATTCGTGTTATTTACCGTTATGATGTTGAAGATTTAGATGAAGCCGTGCTCAGTCAGGCCATGAAAACCATCTTCTCCGAGCCCAACGTGGACGATGTCACCGAGGATGCGATGGCCTTTTCTGAGGACGAACAGGTTTTTGCCATGGAATATCTGCCTGGACAATACGACCAGCACGCAGACTCGGCAGCCCAGTGTATTCAGATTCTGGCGGGGGAAAAGCCCCTCCTGAAGGTCGCCAAGCTCTTTGCGGTCAAGGGGGCGGTCAGCCCGTCGGATCTCGACAAAATCAAGCAGTACGTCATCAACCCCGTGGATTCCCAGGAGGCGTCTCTGGATGTCCGGGAAACCCTCACCGACAAGCTGAGCAAGCCGGCGGATATCGCCTGTATTGAAGGCTTTACCGAATTTTCTGCCGAGGCCTTAGAGGACTACAGAAAAACCATGGGCTTTGCCATGAGCCCGGCGGATCTGGCCTTCGTTCAGAAGTATTTCAGAGATGACGAAAAAAGAGATCCCCTGTTGACGGAGCTCAAGGTTATCGACACCTACTGGTCTGACCACTGCCGTCACACGACCTTCTCCACCCATATTGAAAACATCGATTTTGAACGGGGCGAAGTTGCAGAAGCCATTGAAAAGGCCTTTGCAAGCTACGATGAAACCAGAGATGCGCTTTACGGCAAGGACACCGAGCGCCCCATGACTTTAATGGATCTGGCCGTCATCGGCACCAAGGACATCAAGAAGCGCGGCCTGGTGCCGGACTTAGATGAATCCGAGGAAATCAACGCCTGCAGCGTCAATATCACCGTCGACCACGACGGCGTCGACGAGGACTGGCTGCTGATGTTCAAAAATGAAACCCACAACCATCCCACAGAAATTGAGCCCTACGGCGGTGCGGCCACCTGTCTTGGCGGCGCCATCAGAGACCCCTTATCCGGCAGAAGCTACGTCTACCAGGCCATGCGTCTCACCGGCGCCTGGGATCCCAGAACTCCCATCGAGGACACCCTGCCGGGCAAGCTGCCCCAGCGCAAGATTTCCCAGGAGGCGGCCCACGGCTACAGTGCCTACGGCAACCAGATCGGTTTGGCCACCGGCCAGGTCGTCGAGGTTTACGATCCGGGATTTTTGGCCAAGCGCATGGAGGTCGGTGCGGTGATGGCGGCGGTGCCCAAGGAAAATGTGCGCCGTGAGCGCCCCGAAGCCGGCGACATCATCCTGCTGGTGGGCGGAAAGACCGGCCGCGACGGCTGCGGTGGCGCCACCGGATCCTCCAAGGCCCACACCGAGGAATCCATCCATGAAAGCGGCGCCGAGGTGCAGAAGGGGAATCCCGTTGAGGAGCGCAAAATTCAGCGTCTCTTCAGAAATCCCGAGCTGGCCAGAATGATCAAGCGCTGCAACGACTTTGGCGCCGGCGGCGTCTCTGTGGCCATCGGCGAGCTGGCCGACAGCTTAGATATCGATCTGGACAAGGTTCCGAAGAAATACGAGGGCCTCGACGGCACCGAGCTGGCCATCTCCGAATCCCAGGAGCGAATGGCTGTGGTCGTCGAAAAGGAAAATGTGGACGCCTTTATCGCCATGGGCAACGAGGAAAACCTGGAGGTTACCCCGGTGGCGGTGGTCACCGATACAGGCCGTCTGGTTATGAAATGGCGGGGCAAGGAAATTTTAAATCTTTCCAGAGCCTTCCTGGATACCAACGGTGCGGCCCAGTACGCCGACGTTTTGGTAAAAGAGCCTGCGGCTAAAACAGATGAAGCCGAGGTCGAAAGCTTTGGCGAAGCCCTGAAGGCAACCCTCGGCGATCTCAACGTGGCCAGCCAGAAGGGGCTGGTGGAAATGTTCGACAGCACCATCGGCGCAGGCACGGTGGTCATGCCCTTCGGCGGCGAGTACGCCCTGACTCCCCAGGACGGCATGGTGGCCAAAATTCCGGTGATCCACGGCGACACCGGAACCTGCAGCATCATGACCTACGGCTACAATCCCGAGACAGCCAAGTGGAGTCCCTTCCACGGCGGTGTCTACGCTGTTGTGGAATCTTTGTCCAAGCTCGTGGCCCTGGGCGGCGACTACAAAAAAGCCCGTCTGAGCTTCCAGGAATACTTTGAGCGCCTGGGCACCGATCCCGAAAAATGGGGCAAGCCCTTTGCGGCCCTGCTGGGCGCCTTTGAGGCCCAGAAGGCCCTGGGAACTCCGGCCATCGGCGGCAAGGACAGCATGTCCGGTACCTTTGAGGACCTCACCGTTCCGCCGACCATCATCTCCTTTGCGGTAACCGCCGACAAGGTGGATCACATCGTCACGGCGGAGCTGAAGCAGGCGGGCTCAAAGCTCTACCTCTTCGACGTGAAAAAGGATGACTTAGGTCTGGTGGACTACGACGCCCTCAAAGCTATGTACGAAAGCATCACCGAATTAAATCGTGCGGGTAAGCTTTTATCCGCCAAAACTGTAGGCCAGAAGGGGCTGGGCGAAGTCCTGGCGAAGATGGCCTTCGGCAATAAGATCGGCGTCGCCATCGAGGACAGTCTCGAGCTGAGGGACCTCTTTGCACCGAAGTGCGGCGCCATTGTGGTGGAGGCCGCCGAGGCCATCGAAGGCGCTCTGCTGATCGGAACCACCACCGAAGAAAAGACCATCACCTACAAGGGTGAAACCTTGGAGCTGGACGACCTCACCGAAGCCTGGGAGGCGCCGATTCGCAGCGTTTACCCCGAGGAAAAGACGGTGGAAGGCAAGGTAGAAAACGTCAGCTACACCGCTGGACCGATGGTTTCGGGAAGCGCTGAAAAATTTGGCGCCCCCAGGGTGTTCATCCCGGTATTCCCGGGCACCAACTGTGAGTACGACACGGCCAAGGCCTTTGAGCGCGCCGGTGCTGTGCCGGAAATCGTGGTCTTCAGAAACCGCACCGCCGAGGATATCACCGCCTCCGTCAAGGATATGGCCGATGCGATCTCCAGATCCCAGATGATCATGCTGCCTGGCGGCTTCAGTGCCGGCGACCAGCCCAACGGATCGGGCAAATTCATCGCCTCGGTATTCAGAAATCCTGAAATCAAGGATGCGGTCATGGCCCTGATCAAAAACCGCGACGGCCTCATGCTGGGGATCTGCAACGGCTTCCAGGCCTTAATCAAGCTGGGACTCGTTCCCTGTGGTGAAATTGTGGACATCGAGCCGGAAATGCCGACCTTAACCTACAACACCATCGGACGTCATATCTCCACCATCCCCATGACCAAGGTGGTCTCCAACCTGTCGCCTTGGCTTTCGGGCACCGAGGTGGGCGAGGTCTTCCGCATTCCCATGTCCCACGGTGAAGGGCGCTTTGTGGCCAGCGAGGAGGTCATGCAGAAGCTGATCGCCGGCGGCCAGATTGCCACCCAGTACGTAGATTTTTCTGGCAATGCCACCATGGACGGCGCCTTCAACCCCAACGGCTCTGTCTATGCCGTCGAGGGCATCACCAGCGCCGATGGACGCATCCTCGGCAAGATGGGTCACTCCGAGCGTATCGGCAAGGGACTTTATAAAAATATTCCGGGGGAAAAGGATCAGAAAATCTTTGAATCCGGTGTGAAATATTTCAAGTAAAATAGCTGGGCATCGCGGTATTCTGACGATGCCCCTTGAATTTGTTCCTCAGAGACAGTGTTAAAATTAAAAAAAGAAAAGGAGAAAAGCATGCCAAAGGTAGCAGTTATTATGGGCAGCGACTCAGATTTTGACGTTGTTAAAAAATGTCTGATCGCCCTGGAAAGATTTGGAATTGAATACGACGCAGAGGTTATCTCTGCCCACAGAAATCCTGAAAAGATTTTTTCTTATGCCAGAAGTGCCGAGGACAACGGCATTGAGCTGATCATCGGTGCGGCGGGCAAGGCGGCTCACCTGCCCGGCGTCATCGCGGGGATCACCCCCCTGCCGGTCATCGGTATTCCCATTCAGACCTCCTTCCAGGGGGGCTTGGATTCCCTGCTGTCCATCGTCCAGATGCCCAGCGGTGTTCCGGTGGCCACGGTGGCCGTCAACGGCGCAGAAAATGCGGGGATTTTGGCGGCGCAGATGCTTTCCATCAAATATCCTGAAATCAGAGAAAAGATGAAGGCCTACAAGGAAACCCTCAACGACGAGGTTCTGGCGAAAAACGAAAAGCTCCAGGCCATGCTGTAAGCTGATGCGCAGAGCGCTGAGAGATTATTTGTAAATCCATAGAATTCAAAAATAAAAAGAGGTACAAAAATGCAGAAATTAGAACAATTATACGAAGGCAAGGCAAAGAAAGTATTCAAAACCGACGATGCGGATAAATACATCATCGAGTACAAGGACGACGCCACCGCCGGCAACGGCGAAAAGAAGGGCACCATCGCCGGCAAGGGTGTCATCAACAATAAGATGACCGCTGTCATTTACAAAATGCTGGAAGAAAAGGGCATTCCGACCCACCTGATCGAGCTGATCTCCGACAACGAACAGCTGGTTAAGGCCGTAACCATCTTCCCCTTGGAGGTCATCATCAGAAATATCACCGCAGGCTCCATCTGCAAGCGTCTGGGCCTGGAAGAAGGCAAGGTGTTGGATGCGCCGATCTTTGAATTCTGCTACAAGAACGACGATTACGGCGATCCGATGATCAACGATTACCACGTTGTGGCCATGGGACTGGCAACCAAGGAAGAAATCGAAGTCATCCGTGATATGACCTTCAAGATCAACGATATTTTAAAGGCTTACTTCTTAGACAAGGGCATTAACCTGGTGGACTTCAAGGTAGAATTTGGCAAAACCGCCGACGGTCAGATCGTGCTGGCCGATGAAATCTCACCGGATACCTGCCGCTTCTGGGATGTCGAAACCGGAGAAAAGCTGGATAAGGACCGTTTCAGAAGAGACATGGGTCATATCGAAGAGGCCTATCAGGAAATGTTTAAACGCGTCAACGGTTAAGGTTTACAGGAAATCCTGCAAAGCCCAAGCCCAAGCGCCGGCCATTTTGCAGGATGTACCGAGACCACAGGAGAAAGACAGAGAGACGGAGGATTGTGCAAAATGGGAGAAGAAAAGTTTCACGACGAGTGCGGCGTCATGGGCGTTTATGCCGAGGATAAAAGTGCAGATGTGGCGGCGGAGGTCTACTATGGCCTCTACGCCCTGCAGCACAGAGGCCAGGAGAGCGCCGGTATTTCCATCAACCAGGAGGGCAGGATCACGACCCACAAGGACGTTGGCCTGGTGGCTGACGTCTTTAAGGGCGGGGCCTTGGATAAGCTCAAGGGCAGCATCGGCATCGGTCATGTGCGCTACGCCACCTCGGGCGAGGGCGGCGTCACCAACGCCCAGCCCTTGACGGTTAATCTAAAGGCAGGCCAGATTGCCCTGGCCCACAATGGCAATCTGGTCAATGACAAGGCCCTTAGGGAGATGCTTGAGGACTCGGGGGTTGTGTTCCAGACCACCATCGACACCGAGGTCATGGTGGATATTCTGGCCCGGGGCCTGAAGCACGGCGTCGTCGAGGCCATCCGAAGAATGGTGGAGATCATCAAGGGGGCCTACGCCCTGGTCATCACCCTGGAGGATAAGCTCATCGGCGTCAGAGACCCCTACGGTCTCAGGCCGATTTGCCTGGGCAAAAAGGATGGCATGTATATTTTAGCCTCCGAGAGCTGCGCCATCGATACGGTGGGCGGTGAGCTCATCCGGGACCTTGAGCCCGGGGAGATTGTGATCATCGACAAGGACGGCTTAAAAAGCTACGGCCAGAAAAACTGGGTGGGCAAACGGGCCTGCATCTTCGAGCAGATCTACTTTGCCCGCCCCGATTCCATCATGGAGGGCCGCAGTGTCTACCAGGCCCGCCACACCGCCGGGAGAATTTTGGCCAAGGAAAGTCCGGTGGAGGCCGACGTGGTCATCGGCGTCCCCGATTCCGGCATTCCGGCGGCCATCGGCTACGCCAAGGAATCCGGCATTCCCTACGGCATTGGCCTCATTAAAAACAAATACAGCGGCCGAACCTTCATCCAGCCCAACCAAAAGCTGAGGGAGGTGGGGGTCCGCTTAAAGCTGAATCCTTTAAGGGACACCATCGCCGGGAAGCGGGTCATCATCATCGACGACTCCATCGTCCGGGGAACGACCTCCAAGCGCCTGGTGGAAATCCTCAGGGAGGGCGGCGCCGCCGAGGTGCACTTCCGGGTGACGAGCCCGCCGGTAACCCATACCTGCCATTTTGGCATTGACACCCCCGAGAAAAAGCACCTCATTGGCGCCAGAAATACCGTGGAGGAAATCAGAGAGATCCTCGGAGCAGATTCCCTGGCCTATATTTCCCTGGAGGGCTTAAACGCCTCGGTGGGGGGCGGCACAGAATACTGTCGGGCCTGCTTCGATGGGGATTACCCCATGGAGGTTCCGGTGCTGGCCGAAGATGAAGAATAATAGAAAAAATATAGAAATCTGATATTGAAGGAGAGAAAAAATGGCACAGACAGATGCTTACAAGGCAGCTGGCGTCGACGTTGAGGCGGGTTACGAATCCGTCAAGCTCATGAAGGCGGACGTTCAGCGTACATTTAACGAGTATGTTTTATCCCATTTGGGGGGCTTCGGCGGTCTCATTGAGCTGCCCGAGGGCTACAAGAAACCGGTGCTGGTCTCTGGTACCGACGGCGTCGGCACGAAGCTGATGATCGCTTTTATGATGGACAAGCACGACACCATCGGCATCGATGCGGTGGCCATGTGCGTCAACGACATCTTATGCCAGGGGGCAAAGCCGCTGTTTTTCCTGGATTACATTGCCTGCGGCAAAAACTATCCTGAAAAAATCGCTCAGATCGTCAGCGGCGTAGCCGAAGGCTGTGTCCAGGGGGGGATGGCCCTGATCGGCGGGGAAACCGCAGAGATGCCGGATATGTACAGCCTGGACGACTACGATCTGGCGGGCTTTGCCGTGGGCGTCGTGGAAAAGGACGCCATTATCACGGGCCAGAGCATCACCGAGGGCGACGTGCTGGTGGGGCTGCCCTCCTCCGGCGTTCACAGCAATGGCTTCTCTCTGGTCAGAAAGCTTCTGTTCAAGGATCTGAAGATGGATGTCAGCACCAAGGTTGAGGATTTGGGCGGCACCCTGGGGGAAACCCTGCTGACCCCCACCCGCATCTACGTCAAGGCGGTGTCCGACCTGCTTCTGCCCTATGGCGTAAAGGGCATGAGTCACGTCACCGGCGGCGGCTTCTACGAAAATATTCCGAGAATGATCCCCGACGGTCTCTGCGCCAAAATTGACACCTCCGTCATCGAGCCCCTGCCGATCTTCCAGTTCATCAAGGAAGCCGGCGGCATCTCTGATGAAGCCATGTACTCTACCTTCAACATGGGGATCGGTCTCGTCTCAGCCCTGCCAGAGGATCAGGCCGACGGCTTCGTGAAGGCCCTGAAGGACAAGGGTGAAAAGCCGGTGATTTTAGGTGAGGTCGTCAAGGGCGACGAAAAGATCCTGCTGTAGCCATGAAAAAAATAGGGGTTTTAGTTTCCGGCGGCGGCACGAATCTCCAGGCCATCATCGATAAGGTGCATAAGAAAAGCGGCGAGATCGCCGTGGTTATCGCCAACAAGGCCGATGCCTACGGCCTGGTGCGGGCTGAAAACAGCAGTATTCCCACCGAGGTGGTTTTGGAAGAGAATTTTGCCGACTGCGAGGCCTTTAATGCGGCCCTGGTCGAAAGGCTCCAGGCCTACGGTGTGGAGCTGGTGGTTTTGGCAGGCTATATGAAGATCATTACGCCCAGCTTTGTGGCGGCCTATCCCAACAAGATTGTAAACATTCATCCGGCCTTGATTCCGTCCTTCTGCGGCGAGGGCTTCTACGGCATGCACGTCCACGAGGCGGTTTACGCCTACGGCGCCAAGGTCAGCGGCGCCACGGTTCACTTCGTCAACGAGGAGGCCGATGCCGGGCCCATCATCGCCCAGCGTGCGGTGGCCTTGGCAGACGATGACACGCCGGAGCTTATTCAGAAAAAGGTGCTGCAAATTGAGCACGTGCTTTTGCCCTGGGTGGTTGAGCAGTGCTGTCTCGGCCGGGTTTCGGTGGACGGCCGTCGGGTGTATATCGAAGAAAAATCAGAGGAGGAAAATAGATGAGAGCGTTAATCAGCGTATCAGATAAGACGGGGATTGTTGAGTTCGGACAGAAGCTGGCGGCCATGGGCTGGGAGATTCTGTCCACAGGAGGGACGGCTAAAGCCCTGAGGGAGGCGGGGGTCGACGTCATGAGCGTCTCCGACGTCACAGGCTTCCCGGAATGCCTGGACGGCAGGGTAAAGACCCTCCACCCCAAGATTCACGGCGGGATTTTAAACATCCGCGATAATGCGGAGCACCAGAAGCAAATTGCGGAGCTGGGCATCACCCCCATCGACCTGCTGGTTATCAATCTCTATCCCTTCAAGAATACAATTTTAAAGCCCGGCGTGGAATTCCAGGACTGCATTGAAAATATTGATATCGGCGGTCCCACCATGCTGCGCTCTGCGGCCAAAAACTTCAACGACGTCACCGTCGTCGTCGATCCAGCGGATTATGAAATTGTGTTGTCCGAGCTTGAAGATGCCGGCGAGACCAGCTACGAAACCCGGTATCGCCTGGCGCTGAAGGTCTTTGAGACCACGGCAGCCTATGACACCATGATCTCCGATTATTTGAGAAAGCGCATTGACGGCGAGGTACTCAAGGATACGGTGACCATGACCTATGAAAAGGTTCAGGATCTGCGCTACGGCGAAAATCCCCACCAGCGGGCGGCCTTCTACAAGGAAATCGGCGGCGTCAAGGGCGCTTTAACCGAGGCGGTGCAGCTCCAGGGTAAGGAGCTCTCCTACAACAATATCAACGATACCAACGGTGCTCTGGAAATTCTGAAGGAGTACACCGAGGAGCCCACCATTGTGGCCGTCAAGCACGCCAATCCCTGCGGTGTGGCCAGTGCGTCCAGCATTGCCGAAGCCTACAAAAAAGCCTACGAGGCAGATCCCACCTCCATTTTCGGCGGCATCATTGCCTCCAACGGCGTCATCGATGCCGATACGGCCAAGCAGATGGTGGAAATCTTCTTAGAGGTCATCGTCGCGCCGGACTTCACTGAAGAAGCCCTGGATATCCTCAAGGTCAAGGAAAACCTGCGTCTTTTGAAGCTTGAGGACATTCTGGCCAACGAGGCCGGCTGGGAAATGAAAAAGGTCATGGGCGGCATGCTCGTCCAGGAACGGGATACTAAGCTCTACGAAAAGCTGGAGGTGGTCACCGACCGTGCGCCCACAGACAAGGAAATGGAGGATCTGCTCTTTGCCTGGAAGGCCGTCAAGAACACCAAGTCCAACGCCATTACCCTGGCCAAGGATAAATGTCTGGTGGCCAACGGCCCGGGACAGGTCAACAGAATCTGGCCCCTGGAAAGCTGCATCGAGCACGGCGGCGACCGGGTCAAGGGGGCGGTTTTGGCCTCCGACGCCTTCTTCCCCTTTGACGACTGCGCCACGGCGGCGGCCAAGGCGGGCATCACCGCCATCATCCAGCCCGGCGGTGCGGTGCGGGATGCCGACTCCATCAAGGTCTGCAACGACAACGGCATCGCCATGGTCTTTACGGGAATGCGTCATTTTAAACACAGCTAAGGAGAAAGTACAATGAAAGTATTAGTCATCGGCTCCGGCGGCAGAGAGCATGTGCTGACATGGAAAATCGCCCAGAGCCCCAAAGTAGATAAAATTTATTGTGCCCCGGGCAACGGCGGTATGGCCGACATCGCAGAGTGCGTCGATCTCTCGGTGGAGGACATCCAGGGCTGTCTAAAATTTGCCAAGGAGCACGAGGTTGATTTAACCGTCGTGGGCCCCGAGGTGCCGCTGGTCATGGGTATGACCGACGCCTTTGAAAAGGAAGGGCTGCGGGTTTTCGGCCCCAACGCCAAATGTGCGGAGTTCGAGGGCAGCAAGGCCTTTACCAAGGCCTTCCTCCAGCGCCACAACATTCCGACGGCGGCCTATAAAGAGTACACCGATTTAGATGCTGTTCTGGCGGACATTGGGATCTACGGCTACCCCATGGTCATCAAGGCTGACGGCCTGGCGGCAGGCAAGGGGGTGCTCATCGCTGAGAATGAACAGGAGGCCCGGGATGGGGTCAATATGATCATGGCCGACAGAGAATTTGGCGCCGCCGGCGACAAGGTGGTTGTGGAGGAATTCCTCACCGGCCGGGAGGCTTCCATTCTCTGCTTTGTAGACGGCGAGACCATCGTTCCCATGGAAAGCGCCCAGGATTACAAGCGCGCCTACGACGGCGACGAGGGCTTAAATACCGGCGGTATGGGGACCTATTCTCCCAATGTGCTTTTTGACGATGCGGTTTTGAAGCAGCGCATCCAGGAGGATATTCTGACGCCGATTATCGAGGGTTTCAAGGCCGACGGCATGGATTTCAAGGGTGTGCTCTTCATCGGTCTGATGATCGAGGATGGGGTGCCCAAGGTGCTGGAATTCAACGTGCGCTTCGGCGACCCAGAAGCCCAGAGCGTGCTCATGCGCATGGACAGCGATCTGGTGGACATCATGGAAGCCTGTATCGACGGCCGTTTGGCAGACTGCGACATTGCCTGGAAGGACGAGGCGGCGGTAACCGTCGTTCTGGCCTCTGGCGGCTATCCAGGCCCCTACGACAAGGGGCTGGAAATCACTGGCCTCGATAAGGTAGAGGGCTGCGAGGTATTCCACGCGGGAACGGCCCTTAAGGACGGAAAGCTGGTTACCGCCGGCGGCCGGGTGCTCTGCGTTTCTGCTCTGGGTAAGGATCGGGAGGAGGCCCGCCAGAGGGTTTACAGTCAAATTGACAAAATTGCTTTTGAGGGTGCCCGCTATCGCAGCGACATCGCCAAGATGAATTAAAAATCGAAATTAAATTTTACACCGGTACTGCCAGGCAGTGCCGGTATTTTTGTATATAAGAAAACCACGCGATAGTCGCGTGGTTCCGTAGAGCTTAAGCG
>JAUNGS010000065.1 GCA_030524435.1 Eubacterium sp. | reverse complement strand
AACGGAAGTGTCCATCGTTCGCTACTCTATTACCCCGGTCAGCACAAAAATAAATTGTAAATCCTCATGCCAGTGCATAACTTGAAAGCCGGGGTTTCTCGGGTAAGAATTGTCATTGATTACATCAAGTACAAGGTAGGGGAAGTCTGTGCCGATATTTAGATTGACCGAATTGATATAGTTTTCTCTGTCCAAATGAAATCCACCTCTTTTGGTGATATTACAATAATATTTGGCGATATTTTAATAATATTACCGATTCTTATGTGATAAAATCATAATATGGCAAGAATGAAAAGTCAAGATGGCAGGAGGTGCAGAGGTTGTATTTTCGTTACGGCACAAGCGAGGTAGAATACCTAAAGGCCAAAGATCGGGCTTTAGGCGAGATAATAGATAAAATCGGTCATATTGACCGTGAGACAGACACCGACTTGTTTTCTTCCGTGGTGCACCACATTATCGGTCAGCAGATATCAACAAAGGCGCAGGCTGCAATCTGGACGAGAATGAAAGAGCAGCTTGGAGAAGTAAACGCAGAAAGTATGACTGCGGCTGATGTTGACATCTTGCAGTCTTTTGGAATGACATTCCGAAAAGCTGAATATATCAGCGTTGTAAGCTTATACCTCTGGGCTGTCGCAGGCGGGGCTATCCCAGAATTGAAAGACCATATCTCAAAGAAAGGAAGGATATGAAATGGCAAATATTATTGTGTTGTTTGAAGTGAAGCCCACAAAAGCAGGGCTCAAGAAATATCTTGACTTGGCGGCGATGCTGAAACCTATGCTTGCTGGATTTGAGGGATTTATCCAGGCAGAGAGGTTCACTAGCTTGAAGGAGGAGGGAAAGCTGCTGTCCATGAATGTCTGGACAGATGAGGCTGCGGTAGAGCGTTGGAGAAATGTCATGCAGCACCGTATGAGCCAGAAAGAGGGACGGGAAAAGCTGTTTGAAAGCTATAAAATTACCGTCTGCTCGGAAATTCGCTCCTATACAGATACAGAGAGGGCGCAGGCTCCGCAGGACTCAAACCAATATTTTGCTATGGAGAACTGATATGCAATACATCAGTCATTATAGCTCTCCCCTTGGCAGAATTCTTCTGGCAGCCGATGACATCGGTCTGACGGGTCTGTGGTTTGAGGGACAGAAATATTTTGCCCTTTATCTGGATAGAGAGCACAAGGAAAAGGAACTCCCGGTTTTAAAAAAAGCAAAGCAATGGCTTGACATTTACTTTTTGGGGAAGGAACCGGATTTCACTGTTCCGCTTCATTTTACGGGCACAGCCTTTCAGAATGAGGTGTGGGAAATTCTCTGTACCATTCCCTATGGCCAGACGATGACCTACGGAGAGATTGCAAAACAGATCGCTGCGAAGAGAGGTTTACCCCGCATGTCTGCCCAGGCCGTTGGCGGCGCAGTCGGGCATAATGAAGTCTCTGTCATTGTACCCTGTCATCGCGTTGTTGGAACCAATGGGAGCCTTACTGGGTATGCGGGCGGCATTGATAAAAAAGTGAAGCTGTTGACCCTGGAACAGGTGAATATGGAAGGACTTTTTATTCCGAAGAAAGGGACAGCGTTGTGAAAAAAATGATCCTCATGGGACGCAGTGAATGTGGCAAGACAACCCTGCGCCAGGCCCTGAAGGGCAAAAAAATTCAATACGAAAAAACCCAGTACATCAACAACTTTGATGTGATCATCGATACACCGGGGGAATATGTGGAGACCTTTAAATTTGGCAGGGCGCTGGCCTTGTATTCCTATGAGGCCGACGTGGTGGCCCTGCTTGTCAATGCCACCGAGCCCTTTTCCCTGTGGCATCCCAACGTGGCGCCGGTGATGAACCGGCCGGTCATCGGGATTGTCACCCAGATCGATCATCCCATGGCCAACACGGAGCAGGCCATTCAGTGGCTGCGCCTGGCGGGTGCCGACCCGGTTTTTCCCGTCAGCGCCTATACCGGCGAGGGCATCTGGAAAATTCTGGAGTACCTCAGAGAGCCCGGGGACGTGCTGCCCTGGGAAAATGCCGAGGCTGCGGAAGCGCCCCGGGAGATCTTATCCGCAAAGGGGGAAGCGCTGACCTTTGGACAGGAGGACTACACCTTTATCTGATCAGAGGGTTGACGCGCTGTCGGGTGTTCTCAGTCGGCACCGCATTTGGCATTGTTTAAGATGGTAAAAAGTAGCCGAAAAAAGCAAGTATTTCCATGTTGAGGATTTCAATTTAATGTTAGAATAGTAACAATGACAGATTGCGGAAAAAGGAGAAGGATATGGACATCAACAATGTTTTAAGTTCCAACGAAGGGAAACTGAGAATTATTCAGGAAACCGTTCCCGGAAAACAGGTGACACTGGCCCATATTATTGCGGGACCCGATCCCATTGTATATCAGAAGCTGGGTCTAAACCCCAGCGTCGACTATAATAAAGCAGCCATCGGTATTTTGAGCATGACGCCGGCGGAAATCGCAGTTATTGCCGGGGATTTGGCCATTAAAACTGCGCCCATCGACATGGGCTTCATCGACCGTTTCAGCGGTACCCTAATTTTCACCGGGCGTATCTCCGATGTCAAATCGGCGGTCAATGCGATTTTAAGCTATCTCCAGAGAACCCACGGCTTTACAATCTGCGATATCACCACAACCTAAATAAAGAAGGCGTTTAGTTCATGAAGAAAATGATTCTGGTCGGGCGCAGCGAGTGCGGAAAAACAACCCTGCGTCAGGCTTTGAAGGGCAAAAAAATTCAATACGAGAAAACCCAGTACATCAATCACTTCGATGTGGTCATCGATACACCGGGGGAGTACGCAGAAACCAACACCCTGGCTAGGGCTCTGGCCCTGTACTCCTACGAGGCCGATGTGGTGGCGCTTTTGATCAACGCCACAGAGCCCTACTCCCTGTACCCGCCCAACGTGGCGCCGGTGGTCAACCGGCCGGTCATCGGCATTGTCACTCAGATCGATCACCCCATGGCCAACACGGAGCAGGCCATCGAGTGGCTGCGCCTCACCGGCGCAGATCCCATTTTCCCGGTGAGCTCCTACACCGGCGAGGGCATTTGGAAGATTCTGGAGTATCTCAAAGAGCCCGGGGATGTTTTGCCCTGGGAAAACGCCGAGGCTGCGGAGAAGCCCCGGCAGATCCTGTCCACAAAATTCGAGGTTCCGGATTTTGGACAGAAGGATTTTCAGTTTATTTAGCGCATCAAAGGCAGCCAAAGGGCTGTCTTTTTTGATGGACAAAAAAAGAAAAAAGACCGCAAAAGCGATCTTTAAAGCTTACATATCCTTTAAAATTTCATCCCAGACATCGCCGATGCGGGTGGTGCCGAAATAATTGAGGCAGGTGGCGACGGTGGGGAGATTCTTGTTGGCGTCGATCTCCTTGCGGGTCGGTTTTTTGCCCAGACGCTTGAATTCATCCAAAAGCATCTGGGTGATGATGGCCTTGGAGTAACGGCGTTTCCCGCCGGTGGGAGCAGTATCCGTTGTCACAGAAGGCTCGGCAGCCTCGGCTTTGGGCTGTGCCTTCGGTTCAGAAACGACGGGCTTGCAAATTGTTTTGGTTGCCGCCTGGGCTGAGAGATTTGCGGCCTTTAAAGCCTTTTCCCATTTTTTGAAAAACCCGAAATAAGCCTTTGCCGGGGGATCGATCATGTCGTCCGGTGTCGGTGTACGGCCTAAAATTTCCGCCTGTTTCTGCAATGCTTCAATGAGTGTTCGTTTTTCGTAATACTTTCCCATAGTTACCTTTCCTAAAAACATAAAATGAAAATGCTCTGCGCAAAATTGGCCCTGGTGCCCGGAGGCCCTGGCCCAAAATGCATTTGCAGAAATATTATAACACAGATCTGGAAATTTTCAACGCTTTGGGGATTAAAATCCTGATCAGCGGGCGATTCTGATGGTAAAAAATGACAGATTGTCGGATTTTAAGGCGGGCAAGAACAGCCCCGGCAGGGAAGGAGGCACCGGGATATCCTCGCTGTGCGGCGGACAATTGTGCATTTATGCGGAATGATTATAATTTTTAAATTTAAGAAGATGGATTTGTGATTAATGGTAAAATCATGTATAATAAAAAGGAAGACGCACAGCGCAAAACAAAAAGGAAAAAGAGAAAAATGACAATACAAAATTTAAAATATTGGGCCGGGGGCTTTCTTCTGACCCTGGGGCTGATGCTTGGTGCGGCGGCGCCGGCGGTGGCCGAGACCACATCCCCCTGTGTGCCCAGCGAAACCGCTGTCCAGGACTACGCCCAGGACGGCAGCTATGAAAGCCGCCGGGAATTTCAGGAGGCTTTGGAACTGGATCAGCCTTCCCAGGCCCTGCTTGAGGCGGCCCAGATAAGAAGCCGCGGAGACTACGTGCCCGAGGGCTGGCAGTCGGGGATGGCCACGACGGGGGAGGCGAAAATCCTTTTGCTGCGGGTGGATTTTCCCGATTATCAGTTTTCCCAGGAGGACACCGAGGCGGCCCTGGCCAATAACGCCTTCGGAAACAACGGCAATGTCCCCTACGAAAGTCTGGCGGCCTATTACGAGCGTTCCTCCAGCGGAAGGCTTCACATTTCCGGGGAGACGGCCTCCTACACGGCTGAAAATCCGAGGGATACCTATACAAACAATATGGATCTGCTGTTTGCAGAAGCCCTGGAGGCCCTGGACGACACCTTGGACTATAGCCAGTTCGACGGCAACGGCGACGGCCTGATCGACGGCGTCTACATTCATTTTGCCGGGGGAGATACGGGCTGGGGCAGCAGCTGGTGGAGCAACAAAAGAAATTACGGGGGGGCGGACCTTGACTTGGATGGCAAAGGGCTGTCGGCCTGTGTCACCCTCCACGAAAACCAAGTCCTGGCCTCGGCCTCCCAGACGCTGATCCACGAGACGGGCCACGTGCTGGGTCTGCCGGATTACTACGCCTACCCAGCGGATACAGGGGCCGACGGCGGCATTAAAACGACAGATATGATGAGCAATAACATCGGCGACCACAATGGCTTTTCCAAATGGCTTTTGGGCTGGCTTGGGGAAGAGGAGATTTTAAAAATCTCAGGGCTTCAGGATACCCAGAGGGTGCAGCTGGCAGCTCTGTCTGGAGACAGCCCTAAAATTGCGGTGATTTCCCCCGAGGACAAGGGCATTTTCTCGGAATACTTTGTGGTACAATACGATGAATTTGGCCTGAACAACGCCAGGCTCGACACCGCCATCGACAAGGGCTTTAGAGTCTACCACGTCAATGCGGCCTTGGACGATGCGGGGGAAAACTTTAAATACAACAATGACACCTCGGCGGCGCCGAAGCTCATCGAATACGTCACGCCTGCGGGGGATTCATCGATATATCCCAACGACACGGCCTTTGGGGCCGTTTACGCCGATGGTCACCGCCTGACCTCCCAGGACGATCCGGGCACAAGCTTCTGGGGCGGCAAGTACCTGGCCAACACCGGCATCAACCTAAATAATTTCAATCTGGATCAGAAAAGCTTTGAGGTGGAGATCACCGCAGACAGGCCCGAGCTCCCTGAGCTCAATTTCACCCTGGCGGAGACGGAAAAGACGGTCAACAATCTGCCGGCCATCGCTTTTGATGTCCCGACAGCTTTAGAGAAGAATCCCCAGGTTAAAACGCCCATCACCCTGGTTTCCGGGGATGAAAGCTATACCATGGGCTGTATGGTCTACGGCGGAACCAGGGTCGTGTTTACCATGGCCGAGGATATGCCGGCGCCGGTTTTGTCCGCCGACACAAGCTACACCCTGGTGATCCCCGAGGGCACCTTCCGCCTTTCGGAAACGGAGACCTCCGGGGAGATGCGTCTGCCTGTAAAAACCGGGGAGATCGCCGAAATTTTGTCCCAGGGAGAGCTGGCCAGCGCCCTGGACTTTTCTGAGAAAACGGATTGGATGGCCCTGGAGGACGGCCGCCTCGTCTGCTTCAAGGCCTATCTAAGCGGCGGCGCCGGCCGGGGGCTGGAGACGGCGGCGGGCACCTATTACAATCGTGTGGTGCTCAGGGTCGTCGGCGAGGAAAACCAGCTGACGGATATTGATTTAAGTCAGCTGGAGCTGCCCGGGGGCACGACGTCCATGCTGGCGGCTCGCTGCTGCGACGACACCCTGGTTCTGGGGCTGTGCAGCAGCACCTCGGATACCACCCGTCTCTACCATCTTTCCAGCCAGGGAGAAATCCTCGATGCGCCGGTGGATTTACAGGGCGTTTACGATGACCTTTTTGCCAGCGGCGACGGGGTTAGTGCAGCGAAGCTTACAAAGGATGCCTCCTGGAATTACACGGCCTCTGTGACAAGGACAGATTTCAAATCAGAGCCGGTGACAATACAGCACTCGTCGGCGGGCAGCGCCCTGTCCTTTTATCCCTTAAATCAAGGCCGCTATGCCCTCGCAGAGCGCATTCAAGAGGATCTCTGGACCTACAAGGACTACCTCACCATCTACACAGCGGAGGGCGATGTGGTGAGCAGCCATCAGCTGGCGCTGCCCATCCACAGTGAGCTCCTTGGTATTTTCGAGGACAAAGAGGAGCTGCGCTGCTTCTACAGGACGAATGATTATACCTCGGAGACGGTGGCGGGACACGGCAATGCCAGCGTTGAGGTGTGTACGGCCCGGATTGGCCAGGATGGTGCCCTGACGGATCAAAGGACGGCCGCCAGGGTGCGCTTCAGCACAGCCTTAAACGTCCTGAAGGTTCAGCAGACGGACTTCGGCTACGCCATCCAGAGCGGCTGGTATGGCGCCACCCTGGTGGACACGGCCCTGGGCATGGACGTCCGGAATTCCGATTTTGTGTTCCTAAATGCCTCGGGGGATAGGCTGTCCGCTTTGGGAGTCCGGGGCGGAGCCACAGGCATCGGCCGCAAAAACGGCTACTTCATCACCACCGAGGACTACGATATCCTCAAGTATGTCCAGACCGGAGATTTGTCTGGGGCAGGGCCCGATGACGGCAGCCTTCCCGAAGACGGCGAGACCATCCTCGGCGGCCTTGGCAGCACCGTCAATGTTCTCACCGGCGTGCTTGGGGCCTACAACGGTGTGTTCATCGCCTTTGGCCTGCTCTTTGCGGCGGGAATCGCCGGTATTTTCTACAGATTAAAGCATTAAGGGCTTGAAAAAGTCTGAAAAATTTGTTATAATAGCAAAAATGAAAAGTTTAAAATAGTTAAGGTACAATAATGTATTATAGTTTAGACTTCAATAAAAATATCGGGGTTTCCTCGATATTTTTATTTTTGTGATGAGAAGCCAGACAGAGATACATCATTGTGCCTTTTGTTTTGCTCAGAAATTCAGGAGGAAGGTTTTGGAAAAAGAGAAGAAGTACCAGGGAGTCCGTGATTTTCTGGAGAAAAAGAACATCGAGTTTTCGGTACAGCGCTATCTCATAGACGCTATGAAGTACATGGCCTTTGGCCTTTTCGGCACGCTGCTCATGGGCAGCATCCTCAACCAGATCGGCGTGGTCTTTAGTATTGCCTTTCTGAGCGAGGTCATCTGGCCGGCAGCCCAGGCCATGACGGGCCCGGCCATAGCCGTGGCCGTGGCCTTCGGCCTGGGGGCGCCGCCGCTGGTGCTCTTTTCCGTGACCGTGGCCGGCATGCTGGGCAACGCCCAGGGCGGTCCCGCCGGGGCCTTTATCGCCGCGGTGATAGGGGCTGAGCTCGGCAAGGCGGTCTCCGGTGAAACAAAGATCGACATCCTTGTGACGCCCTTTGTGACCATGCTGGCGGGCTCGGTGGTGGCGGTCATCGTCGGGCCGCCCATCGGCGCCATGATGACGGGCCTTGGCAATGTCATCATGTGGGCGACGGCCCAGCAGCCGATTATCATGGGGGCTGTGATCTCCGTGGTGGTGGGCATCGTTTTGACCCTGCCCATCTCCAGCGCAGCCCTCTGCATCATGCTCAATCTGTCGGGGCTTGCGGCGGGGGCCGCCACCGTGGGCTGCTGCTGTCAGATGGTGGGCTTTGCCGTCCAGAGCTTTAGGGAAAACGGCATCGGCGGTCTGGCCGCCCAGGGTCTGGGGACTTCGATGATTCAGGTGCCCAACATCGTCAAGAACTGGCGAATATGGATTCCGCCGACGGTGGCTTCGGCCATTCTGGGCCCCCTGGCCACCACGGTCTTCAGGCTCCAAAACACGCCGGTGGCGGCGGGGATGGGCACCTGCGGCCTCGTGGGGCAGATCGGCACGGTCATGGCCATGGGCGAGGCCGGGGAGTCTCCGCTTTTCATTGGGCTGGGCATCGTAGTCCTTCAGCTTCTGCTGCCGGCGGCGCTGACCTGGGTGATCTGTCAGGGCTGCCGTCGTCTGGGCTGGATTAAGGACGGCGATATGAAGCTGGAGCTCTAGCAAGGGACTTAAATCAATGGAGGGATAGCATGGCAAAAATCAAGAAAAAATACGTGTGTCAGAGCTGCGGCTACACCACCCCAAAATGGATGGGGCGCTGTACCGAGTGCGGCGAGTGGAACAGCTTCGTGGAGGAGCTGGACATGCCGACGCCCCAGGGCAAGGCGGCGAATCTGGAGCGGGCGGTTTACGCCAAGCCCAAGCAGATCAAGGACATCACGCCCCAGCGGGAGGATCGCTATGTCACCAAAAACAAGGAGCTGGACAGGGTGCTGGGCGGCGGCATCGTCCCCGGCGGGGTTATTCTTCTGGGGGGCGATCCGGGTATCGGCAAGTCCACCATCCTGCTGCAGACCACCGAGAGCCTGGGGCGACAGGGCCTCAAGGTGCTGTACATCTCCGGGGAGGAGTCGGAGCAGCAGCTTAAAATGCGGGCTTTGAGAATGAAGGTCAGCTCTGAAAATCTCTATTTTCTGTCGGAGATCAACGTGCCCTACATCGCAGATACAATCCTTGCGGAAAAGCCGGACGTGGTCATCATCGACTCCATCCAGACCATGTACAGCCCCGCCATCACCTCGGCGCCGGGGAGCGTCAGCCAGATCCGGGAGAATACCAACGCCTTGATTCAAATCGCCAAGAAGGACGGCATCGCCATGATTTTGGTGGGTCACGTCACCAAGGAGGGCAATATCGCGGGCCCCAGGGTGCTGGAGCACATGGTGGACACGGTGCTCTACTTTGAGGGTGAGAAATACCACACCTACCGCATCCTGCGGGGGGTCAAAAACCGTTTTGGCTCCACCAATGAGATCGGCATCTTTGAGATGGCCCAGGAGGGCCTCAGGGAGGTGGCAAACCCCTCGGAGATGATGCTGGCCAGCCGGCCCAAGAACACCTGCGGCTCGGTGGTGGTCCCCTGTATGGAGGGCACCAGACCGCTGCTGATCGAGCTCCAGGGTCTGGTCTCCAAGAGCAGCTTCGGCACTCCCCGGCGCATGGCCACGGGCATGGACTACAACCGCATGGTGCTGCTCATCGCCATCATGGAAAAACGGCTGGGGCTTCAGATGCAGGATCTGGACGCCTACATCAACGTGGTGGGGGGCATGAAAATCGACGAGCCCGCCCTGGATTTGGCGGCGGTGTCGGTGCTCTATTCCAGCTATCGCAACTTTGAAATGCCCGAGGATATGATGGTCATCGGCGAGGTGGGGCTCACCGGGGAGGTCAGAAATATCCAGAACATCGAGAAACGTCTCAAGGAGGGGGCCAAGCTGGGCTTTAAGCGCTGCATCATGCCCAAGGGGAACACCCGGGGCCTTGATAATCCAGGCCTGGAGCTCTTTCCGGTGGAGAATATCTCCATGGCCCTAAATTTGCTGAAATAGAAAAAAAGTATACCTAAGCCCAGCGTCTTTTTCCGGGATATGCGCCACGGCCCGGCCTGGGGAGGCGCTTGGGCTCGGGTATTTTTATTTTTTTTATAGTAAAAGGGCTGCGCTTTGTTAACTTTGTGTTAAAATAGGAACAAGCTGTACTTTTGGAAGGAGGTGGCGTATGGCCGAGCAAATCATATACTGTATTGTGATCTCAGCGATTCAGATTGTGGCGCTGAGCATCCTGGTCTTTACGGCGCTGTCCAGCGAGCTGCGCTTTTCAAAAACCATCAATGGCCTGCTGATGCTTTTGCTGGAAGCTGTGGCCGTGTCAGTATACTTAATGGTGTTCTCGGACGTGCCCATATTTAAGGAGCTGAGCTTCCTTATCAGCGTGGTCTTTAACGTCTTTACCATATTTTTCTTTTTAATCTATTTTCGTGGGAATTTCTACCAGAATCTCTTTGTCATCTTTATTGTTAAAAACTACCTGGACATTGTCTCCATGTGTGTGGCGGACCTGAAAAAAATATGCATTGTGTTCTTTGCCAATCCCCTCTGGGGTGACGTGGTGATTCTGGTGGGGATGACGGTCATCAGCCTGCCCTTTGCCTATTTGTTTATGGCCAAGCTTTTGCGCAGGGTCATTGTGGAAACCAAGGCCATGAGCTTCTGGCGCTTCATCTGGACCATTCCCCTGTGCTTCTTTCTGCTCTTCAGGTTCAGCGTCTACCCTCAGATAGAGCAGCAGTCCTTCATCAATATTATCTTCGTGCCGATTATCTGGACGGTGGGGACCTTTTACGTCTATTACATTATTTTGCGGGTCTTCTCGGAGATGTCGAAGAACATAGCCCTGGAGGAGCAGGTGAGGCTGATGGATCTCCAGATCGAGATGCGGCAGCTTCAGTATAAAAAGCTCCAGGAGCACTGGGAGGAGATTCGCCGTATTCGCCACGATATGCGCCATCATTTCAGGGTGGTTCAGGATCTGGCCGGAGATAAAAGGTTTGGGGAGATCGAGACCTACATGGCCGGGCTCATGGAGGATATCGCCTTTAAGCCCAACGTGTATCTCTGTGAAAATACGGCCGTCAACGCCCTGGCGGGCTATTACAAGAAAAAGGCCGAGGATGCGGGCATCGCCGTGGATTTTAAATTTGATGTCCCCGAGGACTGCTTTGTGAGCGTTGGGGATCTCTCGGTGATTTTTGGCAACCTCTTGGAAAATGCCCTGGAGGCCTGTGAGCGCCAGGATGGGGGAGAGACCTTCATCAAGGCCAGCGCCATATCGAGCTATGGCAGCCGCATGGTGATCAGCGTCAAGAACAGCTTTGCCGGCGGGCTTATGCCCCTGCAGGATACCTTTGTCTCCTCAAAGCGCCAGGACGGCGAGGCCGGGGTGGGAATTGTCTCGGTGAGGGCCATTGCCCAGAAGTATATGGGGACAGTGAAGATCGATGCCACTGGGGGATGCTTTAGCGTGTACGTCATGCTGCACAAAAAATCATGACCACCCGTCAAACGGGTGGTTTGCTCGCCCCTATAAGGGGCAGTTA
>JAUNGS010000064.1 GCA_030524435.1 Eubacterium sp. | reverse complement strand
AGGCGTCATCGTGGTGGTGATGTTCGTGCTCATGGTCGTGGTCGTGTCCGCAGCCGCAGGCATCACCGTGGTGATGCGCGTGTCCGTGGTTGTGGGCATCGGTACCGCTGCTTTGGCGGCGGGAACGACGGCGTTCGGTGATGATGACATCAGATTCTACAGTATTGGCGATGCGTGTGATTTCTGGAATCAAAGAGTCGGGATCCTCGGCTGTGATTCTGAGCTGTTTGGTGGCGTAGGTGATGGATGCATCCTCGATTTCAGGAAGTGCAAGGATCTTTTGCTCGATTTTTGCAGCACAGTTGGCACAGTCGAGGTTTTCAATGATATAGACTTTCTTTGCCATGGGAAAACCTCCAATAAAAATACTTATGCTTGGCAGCACATCTATCTTATATATGAATAACTGTTCATGTATTAATATAACCACATCGGAGGGAAAAGTCAAGGGCAGGACAAAAAAGTTTCTAAAAAAAATGCTGCCTGCAGGCAGTGCAAAAAGAAAGCCGCAGCTTCGGAGAATTTTCCAAAGCTGCGGCTTGTTTTATAGAAGAATATATTATTTTTCCAGCTGCTCCAGCAGATCCTTGTAGTTGCTGTCGGTGGCATGGGGATTGGAGGAGGTGCGCTTCCTCTGGTTGACGGTGGTGGTGGACTTGGCGATGGGCTGGATGGTGCCGGCGCCGCCGACACAGCCGCCGGGACAGGCCATGCCCTCGATCAGATAGCCGTTGAGCTTGCCCTTGACCGCCTTGGCCAGAAGCTTGCGGCAGTCCGCCAGACCCTCGGCCTTTTCCACGAGAACCTGGCGATCCGGGTACATTTCGGCGATGCAGTTGACCACAGCGTTGGCAACCCCTCCGCTGACGGCGAAGCCGCGGCCGTCGCCGCTGGCGCCGTGCATGGTGCCGGTTTCCTCCAGGGAGTCAAAGTCCACATCCTTGGCCTCAAACATGCCCATGACCTCCTCGAAGGTCAGGACGAAGTCGATGTCGCTGCGGATGGAGCGGCGGCTGGCCTCCAGCTTTTTGGCGGCACAGGGGCCGATGAAGGCGACCTTGCAGTTGGGCTCCTGGTTTTTGATCAGGCGGCCGGTGAGGACCATGGGGGTTAAGGCCATGGAGATGCACTCGCTGTATTCGGGGTAGAGCTTTTTGGCCATAACCGACCAGGCCGGGCAGCAGGAGGTGGCCATGAAGGGCAGCTTTTCGGGAACCTCCTCGACGAAGTCCTTGGCTTCCTCGATGGTACAGAGGTCGGCGCCGATGGCGACCTCAAAGACGTCCTTGAAGCCCAGGGCCTGGAAGGCTGCCCGGATCTTTTTGGGCGGCAGGCTGGGGCCGAACTGGCCGTCGGCGGCGGGGGCGATGGCGGCGTAAACCGGGGTATCGCTCTTGATGGCCTGGATGACCTGGAAGATCTGGGCCTTGTCGGCGATGGCGCCGAAGGGGCAGTTGGCCAGACACATACCGCAGGAGACGCACTTCTCCTGGTCAATCTGGGCGCGGCCGTACTCGTCGGAGTGGATGGCCTTCATGCCGCAGGCCCGGGCACAGGGGCGCTCCTGCTTTAAAATGGCATTGTAGGGGCAAACCTTGGCGCACATGCCGCAGTTGACGCATTTTTCCTTGTCGATGACGGATTTGCCGTGCTGCAGGGTGATGGCGTTCTTGGGGCAGACCTCCTTACAGGGGTGGGCCAGACAGCCCTGGCAGGCGTCGGTGACGAGCATCACGTTGTCGGGGCATTTGTGACAGGCAAACTGGATGATGTTGATTAATGGGGGTTGGTAATACTTTTCGGGTTTGATACACTCTTCGGCGCCGGTGGAGACGGGGGCGTGCTCCGTGGGCTTGCGCAGGGAGAGTCCCATGGCCAGGCGCAGACGTTCCTCGACGATGGCCCGTTCCAAAAAGACGCTCTCGCGGTAGGTGGAGACCTCACCGGGGATGACGTTGTAGGGGATCTGCTCCATCTGGGAGAGATCGCCGTCCTTATAGTCGTAGGAAAGTCTAGCCACCTCGGCGAAGACGCGCTTACGAATATCGTTGACTGAAGTGTAGATGCCTCTCATGAACTTATCCTTTCATTTTTTAATACTTCGCAGCGGGGGCTGCGATGAACACAGGTCAGATAGGTGCTTCTAATTGTATCTAACCCATATTTTAGTGTTTCGTCAAGAAAATGTCAATGGCAGCGTGGCTGTTTATGAAGCTTTTTGATTGGATTTGATTGTGTGAACTTATGGTTGGGGCGCTGGTTACGAAAAGTAAAAATCCCCGGATTTTTTACCGGGGCAAAAGTGCGGTGGAATCAACAAAAAACACAGCTGCCGAAGGGTGATGACAGCTGCGCTTATGTAAGGAAAAATTTTTTACGGATTTTTCTCGGGCCCCGGGCAAGGGGCTACTTCTTCATGAGATCCTTGCAGTACTCGCTGACGAGTCTGAAGGCCTTGGAGTGACTGATATCCAGATCCTCGGCCACCTTTTTCATGTTTTTGTGCTTTTTATAGGATTCCCGGATCAGATGCTTGCCGACGCTCTCCAAAATGTAGTCGTAGCTCTCCTTGTAGGTTTCCTCCACCATGGCGATGCCCTCGGTCATGAACTCCGGCAGATCCTTGGGGTGGACGGGCCCGCTGGCGGCCAGAAGGACGGTGCGCTCGATGAGGTTTTTGAGCTGACGGATATTGCCGGGCCAGTCGTAGGCGATGAGAATGGCCGTGGCCTTGGGGGAAAACTCCACGGATTTGCCGTACTTCTGGTTGTATTTTTTTAAGAAGTAGGCCGTCAGAGGCAAAATATCCTCCCGGCGATCCCTGAGGGCGGGGATGGTTATGTTGATGGTATTGATGCGCCAGTAGAGATCGGAGCGGAACTTCTTCTCGGCCACCAGCTGCTCCAGGTCGGCATTGGTGGCGGCCACGATGCGGATGTCCACGTGCTTCATCTCATTGCCGCCCACGGGGATGAAGCGCTTATTCTCCAGAACGTCCAGCAGCTTGGCCTGGAGCCCCGGGGCCATCTCACCGATTTCGTCTAGAAACAGGGTGCCGCCGTCGGCCATCTCCACCAGGCCCACCTTGCCCTTGGTGCTGGCGCCGGTGAAGGCGTGGGGCGCATAGCCAAAGAGCTCCGATTCCAGGAGGTTTTCGGGGATGGTGGCGCAGTTGATGGCCAAAAAAGGCTTGCCGGCCCGGAGGCTGGTGCGGTGAACGTACTCGGCCACCAGGGTTTTGCCCACGCCGGATTCCCCGGTGAGGAGGATGGGAACGTCGGATTCCGAGACCTTGCGGATGGTCAGAAGAATCTTACAGAAAATATAGCTCTGGCCGACGATCTCGTCGTCGCCGTCCTCGGACTTTCGGGAGCGCTCCACGGTGTTGGCGCTGGCCCGGAGCTTCTTCTGGGCGTCGCCCTTTCTGAAGCTGACGTCGTAGCTGTCGGGCTGTTCGTTGGCGATGGCCACCACCAGCTCGATGTTGCCGGCGTCGTCGAAAATCGGGGTGAGGACCGTGGAGACGCTTTTGCCGATGAGCAAATAGGTTTGTTCCGCGAAGACGGTGCGTTTTTCAGTGATACACTTTTCGAGGCCCGTGGGGGTCCACTTGCCCTTTCTGATGGCTTCGCTGTCCTGGCCGATCATGGCCTTGGGCTCCATGCCGTAGTGGCGGATGGAGTTGGGATTGACGTAGACAATTTTTCCGTCCTTGTCGGTGACGTAGACGTCGGAGGAGCAGTTTTCAAGAATCTTAATGTAGGTATCCACCGGGATGGAGCGCAGGTAGGCGAGGTATTCTTCGTCTAATCCCATGGTTATCATGTGAGGTCACCCTTTCGTTAATCGTTTTCTTTATAGCTGTAATTTTATCATGAAAATTTCAGGTTGAAAAGTTAAGATTGAAAAAATTCAGCTTAATCCATGGCCGTCGGCTTGACTTCTCTCAGGAGCGGGGGATATAATGGAAGAAATAACGACGAGCGGAGGCGGCAGAATGATCGATAAAAATGGCGTAGAGCGGTGTGATTGTCACGAGACCCACGAGGCGGTGCTGGAGAATGTGCTTAAGATGATGCCCGACGAGGAAAAGCTCTACGATCTGGCGGAGCTCTTCAAGGTCTTCGGTGATTCTACGCGCATCAAGATTCTCTGCGTGCTTTTTGAGTCGGAGATGTGCGTCTGCGATATCGCCGAGCTGCTCTCCATGAGTCAGTCCGCCATCTCCCATCAGCTGCGGGTCCTCAAGCAGGCCAAGCTGGTAAAAAACCGCAGAGAGGGCAAAACCGTTTTTTATGCTTTGGCTGATGAACACGTGCGCACAATTTTTGATCAGGGCATGGAGCATGTTGAGGAATAAAAAAGATATTGAAAAAACATAAAATCCCTTGACAAATGGAAGAAATCAGGCTATTATATATATCGTGCTTTGACAAAAAAGCATTGTAGGGGTATCGCCAAGCGGTAAGGCAATGGACTCTGACTCCATCATGCGCAGGTTCGAATCCTGCTACCCTAGCCATTGAAAAATTGCGCTCAGCTGAGGCTGAGCGTTTTTTTTATATTGTAGTGGATAAGGCATAAAATAGAAAAAGCCCTTCCGATGCTGAGGATAAATCAGTATCGGAAGGGCTTTTTTCATAGAAAGGCGCAGTGTTAATAATTAAGACTAACCAATAACAAAAACGCTGCCCAGCAGAGCGCCCAGGATGGCGCCGATCAGGGGACCGACCACAGGAACGATGGCGTAGCCCCAGTCAGAGCTGCCCTTGTGGGTAATCGGCAGAACCGCATGGGCCAGTCTCGGTGAGATATCTCTGGCCGGGTTCATGGCAAAACCGGTGGTGCTGCCCAGGGAGAAACCACAGGACATGATGATGCCGTAGATGAAGAAGTAGTTCAGGCTGACGTCGGAGGCACCGGGATTGTTGCCCAGGGTGACGATGAAGAACAGCAGCGCAAAGGTTGCGGCGGCTTCACAGAGAATATTCTGGGGAATATTTCTGACCTGGGGTGCCGTACAGAAGGTTCCTAAAATAATTCCGGAATCCTCGGTGGCTTCAAACTGAGGTCTGAAGACGATCCATACGCAGACAGCACCGACGAAGCCGCCGAGCATCTGAGCGATGATATAGCCCGGAACCGCTGCCCAGGGGAAGGAGCCGATGACGGCCAGCGCGATGGTCAGCACGGGATTGAAGTGGGCGCCGGAGTGAACGCCGAAGGCCATGGCCGGCAGCATAACGGCGAGACCCCACCCGAGCATACAGTAGACGGGACCGGCGCCCTTAAAGCCGGACTTTTCAAGGTTAAGACTGGCGCAGACGCCGTCGCCCAACAGGACGAGGAGGGCTGTGCCGACAAATTCTGACAGGTAGGAAAGCGTTGTGATTTCCATAAAAAATCTCCTCCTTATTGAGATGAATTGAGACAGGGTTAAAGCTGTCCCTGGTTTGCTGCACCCCGAGGATTGGCAGGTGTCTTCAGCGATAAAAAATAGTGCGTGAATCAATGGATACTGAGGACGTCTAAAAACGGGATACAGTGTTGCTTTCGCTGGGATTATAATACGCCCAATTTCAGAAAATGTACAATGAATTAATTTTATGAGACGGATAACCTGAAGTTATGGCGGTGTCAGAGACAGCCTGGGACGCTGGCATCTATTCCTCGCCCTTGGCGATGTATTTTTTCACGAGACGGTAGGCGGTGGCCTGGCTCAGCCCCAGAAGCTCTGCCATCTCGGCGACGCTTTCGGCGTGGTTAAAGTAATTTTGAATAATTTCCTTTTTGTAGTCCTCCACCATATCGTCAAAGACGGCGGTCCGCTTGTGGTCAACGCTGGTTTCGGCAAAGCTCAGCAGCTGCTCCGGCAGCTTGTCGGCGGTGATCAGGTTGCCCATATTCATAACCGCCATGTACTCCACGGCATTTTTTAATTGCCGGACATTGCCGGGCCAGTCGTAGTGCAGCATGATGTCGATGACCTCGTTGGAAAAGAGCTTGTCCTTGCCGTATTTTTTGTTGTGTCTGTCGAGGTAATACTGGGCGATGGGGAGAATATCGCTTTTACGTTTTTTCAGAGAAGGGATAGTTTGGGTGATGCCGTTGATCCGCCAGAACAAATCCTCCCTAAATTTATTCTCGGAGACGAGGCGCTCCAGATCCTTGTTGGTGGCGGTGATGATTCGGGTGTCCACGGTCTTGGACTCCAGGCCGCCGACGGAGGTGAAACGCTGGTTTTCAAGAAAATCCAAAAGCTTCACCTGAATGTTGGGCTGAAGCTCGCCGATTTCATCCAGAAACAGGGTGCCGCCGTCGGCCATTTCCACCAGCCCCTTTTTCCCCCGGGGGCTGGCGCCGGTGAAGGCGTAGGGAACGTAGCCAAAGAGCTCACTTTCGATGAGGTTGTCGGGGATGGAGGCGCAGTTGATGGAGATGAAGGGGCGGTTGCACCGCAGGCTGGCGTCGTGGATGTACTTGGCAAAAAGGCTTTTGCCCACGCCGCTTTCCCCCAGAAGCAGAATGGGAATATCGGATTTGGCGCCCTTGTTGAGCTTGTTCAGGGTGGCGTAGAGATTGTAGCTGCGCCCGACGATATTGTTGCTCTCCTTGGCGGCCTCTCTGTCGCTGGCGGGCTTTTCCGGGGAAAGACCCTCGTCGCAGTCCAGATCAAAATTTTGAATGGGTTTCTCCGGGGTGGAGTTGTAGACGATCATGCGCACCTGGCCATCGTCGTCAAAAAGGGGTGTCGTGATGGTGATGTGGGTTTCTCCGGAGACCAGGTAGCGCTGTCTTGCAAAGACGGTGCGCCGCTGTTCGATGGCGTAGTCGGTGGAGGGCGGCGTCCAGAGACCGTTGAAGCAGGTGTAAAAGTTCAGCTTGCACATCTCCTCGGGGGACATGCCGTGGTAGCGCAGGCTGTTGGGGTTGGCGTAGATGACGTAGCCGTTTTTGTCGGCGACGGTAATCTCTGTAAAGCTGTTTTCCAGAATATCGATGAGGGTTTCCCGGGAAACTGTATTTAAGTAATCTGCAAAATTTTCCGAAGAGTGGGACATAAAAGCACCTCCATGGTATTTTTAATATAAAAATTATAGCATGGATTGGCAGCGGCTGGGCCTAAATTTTATTAAAAATGATAGAAAATCAGAAGGATTCTCAGGAATAAGAGAGAATTCTTCCCTATAAAATCGTAAAAATTCCGATAATACCGTTCTTTTGGCGGAAATGGACCTTTGGCATGCATCTTGCATTGATAAAAGGCAACAAGCTAGCTAAGAAAAAATACAATGCAAGATGGAGGAGAGAGATTATGTTAAAGGGGAATTTATTCACAACGTTTTATTCCAAGGATGATATCGAGCTGATTCACGAGAGTGTGCTCAGGGTATTCAACGAGGTTGGCGTCAAATTTGAGGAGGAAGAGGCCCTGGAAATTTTCAGGCAGCACGGTGCTAAGGTAGAGGGGGATATCGTGTATATTTCCGAGGCGCTTTTAAACAAGGCGCTGGCCACGGTGCCGACCTCCTTTGAGCTGGTTGGTCCCGAGGGCAATTTGGAAATCGGCATCGGCAAGGGCCTGGTGGTGGCACCCACCAACGGCTGTCCGAACCTGGAGGACTGGGGCGGCGTTTACCGGCCTACAAACTCAGACGACCTTGAAAACTTCTACAAGATCATCAATACCAGCGACGTCTACGGCATTTCCAGTATGGTTGCAGCGGACATTCCGGGCTTTGAAAACAGCCCCACGGAATCCGCCCTGGCTCAGATGGCCATGATGGCCAAGTATTCCAAGAAGCCGATGTACAATATTCTGGGCATCACCCCCCACAATTACAAACGCGGCTCCGCCAAGGAAGGGGCCAGAGCCTGTATCCAGCTGATCAAGCGCTACATGGATAATTTTGACGATTACGTCTGCTACAGCGGCATGTGCGTGCTGCCGCCGCTGACCGTCGGCTACGATGCCATCGAGCATTACCTGGCCTTTGCCGAAGAAAAGCAGCCCATCACCATCACCACCTGCTCCATGACCAATATGACGGCGCCGCCGTCCCTCATGGGCTCCATTGTGGCCGACTTTGCCAACATGCTGGCGGTGGCCGTTATGATTCAGCTTAAGGCGCCTGGACTGCCCGTCATCCTGAGCCCCTTCTCGTCGATCTCCGATATGCGCGAGGTCCGTTTGATGACCGGTGCCCCGGAATTCATGATGATCATGCTGGGACATATCGCCATGGGCGACTACTACCAGATTCCGATTCGCTGCTCCGGCGCCTTGGCCGACGGCTTTACCTACGATTATCAGGCCGGTGTGGAAAGCACCCTGGGAGCCCTGGCGGTGGCCTTATCCAACGCCTGTATCCTGCCCCATGCCTCCGGCGATTTGTCCAACTTCAACCTGCTGAGCTTCCCGAAATTTATGATGGATGAGGAAATGCTGCGCTACATGAAGCGCCTCCATCAGGGGGTGGCCATCTCCGAAAAGAAGGCCAATATCGATCTCATCAAGAAGGTCGGCCCCAGGGGCGTCTACCTCAAGGGCAGAACCCCCAAGGATTACCGCGAGGAAACCTATCTGACGACGCCGGTATTCAACCGCGGCACCTGCACGGAACAGGGACGCGAGGCGACGCCGCCCATTGAAGAACGGGCCAAGAAGGTTTTCGATGAAAGAATTGCAAGCTTTGAAATGACGGATATGACCCAGAAGCAGAAGGACATCCTCAACGAACATCTGCCGAAGAAATATCAGATCTCCTAGAGAAACAGACCATGACGATCCCTTGGCAGCGAGGCTGACTTTGGCCCAAAGGGCCGACAGACCGCAAGCCATCGGTGCTGCAGACCGAGCGCGCCCTCTGGGCGCGCTTTATAATCACAGCTGGCCCTGGGCCTTAGGGCGAAGGGCCTTTCTTCCTGAAAACGGGAATCTTAGGAGAAAAACGATGAGAAATAAAAAAGAAGTGACCTATAAGGATCTTTCCAAGCTGCGGCGGGCCCTGCTGATCTTCTTGTCCGGGGCTGGCAGCGGCATCATTTACGTGCCGGTTTATTTGAAAAATGTATTTTACGAACCGCTTTTGCTGGGGCTGGACATCACCAACGCCCAGCTGGGGTTTTTGTCGGGAATGTACGGCATCATGGCGGCCATCCTCTATATCCCCTGCGGCATCATCGCCGATAAAATCAAGCTGAGGACCATGGCGGCGGGAGGCTTCATCAGCACGGCGGCCGTCGTCTACTGGTACGCCACCCTGCCCTCCTACGCCCTTTTGGTGGCCATCTTTGCCATTATGGCGGTGACAACCATTCTGATTTTCTGGGGCTGCCGGTACAAGCTTTTGCGTTTTGCAGCTTCGGAGGAGGACTACCCCGCAGTGGTGGGGGTCAGCTACGCCCTCTACGGCCTGGGAGGCCTGGCCATCAATGCGGCAACCCTGGCGCTGTTTAACATCATGCCGGATTACCGTGTGGGTATCAGCGCCTCCCTGGTATTTTTGGGAACCATCATCCTGATTCTGGGGATCATCTCCTTTTTTGCCATCCCCAACTTCAAGGACGAGGTGGTCAAAGACGAGAGCAAAAAATTTGATATCAAGCCCTTTTTGGAGGCCCTGAGACATCCCGGGGTATGGCTGGCCAGCGGCACGCTGTTTTTCGTGATGATCGTGTACATGGGCATGAACTACACCACGCCCTTCCTCACCGATGTATTCCAGGCTCCCACCAATCTGGTCAGCATCGTGGGCATGCTGCGCTACTACGGTATCGCCATTATTGCGGCGCCTCTCATCGGTTCGGTGGCCAAGAAGCTGTCGCCTTCTAAAACCATCCTGGTGGTGATGCTTCTGTCGGGAATCTGCTGCTTCTCCTACCTGCTGATGCCGAGTACGGCCGCTTTCCTGATGGCTGCCATCGTCATCACCCTGGTTCTGGGCTTTTTGGCCAACGGCGCCTACGGCATCGCCTCCTCGGTGCTTACGGAAACCCACGTGCCCTCCCATATTTTCGGCGCGGCCTCTGGACTTCTGTCGGTCATTGGATTCTTGCCGGAAAGCTTTATGCACCAGGTTTTTGGTGGGTTCATCGATCAGTATCAAAATTTTGGCTATACGATTATTTTTGTTATCCTGGGCGTCAGCGCGGTTATCGCTATTTTTGGCTGTGTGGCGACGCAGGTTTATCTGAAAAAACAGCGTTAAAAATCGGAGATTGTCAAGAACAATAAAAAGCAAAAGGACCCTCTGCAAAGGCAGAGGGTCCTTTTGCTTTTTACGAATAAAAGTGCAATTCTAAAATCAGCTTTTTAGATCTCCGATTCGTTTTTATTCCTAAGAGAAAGAATTTCCTTTTCAGAGAGGCCAGTGATCTTAGAAATAAAAGTAGGATCACAGTTTTCCCTCAGCATCTTCAAAGCATTTTTGCGGTTTGTTTTTACTTCACCTTCATGCAGGCCTTCGGAGCGTCCTTCACGTAGGCCTTCGGAACGTCCTTCTTTCCATCCTAATAACCGCTGGTCGTTCATCTTCATCTCTAAAGTCAGCATTTTGCGCCTCCAATCTGCGTCCCTGTTGGCAATGTCGACCTCGTGGTCGATGGCCTTTATCAGGGCGTTTTCTTTTTTTGCGGCGGCATCTTCAAAGTAGGCCAGCAGAGCTGCAAGGTCTGGGCTGACCATGTCTGACTTGCCGCCGGTGTAGACAAAAATCTTATAGGTGCCGTCATTAAGAAACAGGGTGGGGTCCTCACGACAGCGGTTTTCAAAGTGATATAGGGGAAATTTCTTACCAAAGGGGTCAAAGGTACAGATAAAGATGACGTAACTCTCCCTCAAGGTGGCGTAGGCCTGGCCCTTGCCCAAAAGATCCCCGTCGATGCGGCCTAAGTAGTAGCGGCTGCGGCGGGGCAGATCATCAACCCTGGCACACTGCATTTCGATGTTGTAGACCCGGCTTTCATCCTTAGTATAGACGTCCAGCCGGATACCCCGGCTCTCGGCCTGCTCCTCAATGCTGTACTGAGACTTTGGGTAGGTAACTCGGCCGACGGAAATCTCCGGCAAAAGGGCCTGCAAAAAAGCCCGGCAGATATCCGGCTTTGCCATGACCCGGCAGAACATAAAATCGTTGGTGATGGGGATACGCCCCAGCTTGTCTTCACACATTTGTTTGCTCCTTTATTATAACAGATTTTATCAGGTCTTTCATTAAAGAAATCCCGCTTCTATCATAAAGCCATTTCGATGACATTGAAATGACAAAGGGCAAAAAACAACGCTTAAAATATAAAAAAATACGTGTGAAATACACGGTTGTAAAACGCTGTAAATTCGTATAATCTATAAAAAACATAAA
>JAUNGS010000063.1 GCA_030524435.1 Eubacterium sp. | reverse complement strand
GACTTTTTTGTAAAAAACAACCCCTGGACACAGATTTTTGTGCCAGGGGCCAATGGAAACTACTATGCTGTTCTTAGGTCTGGGCCTACTGGGGCAGACGCTTTTCCAGGGCTTCGGTGAGCTCCTCGTAGCCCGGCTTGTGGAGCAGGGCGAACATATTCTTCTTGTAGGCTTCAACCCCCGGCTGATCGAAGGGGTTGACCCCCAGCAGGTAGCCGCCGAGGCCGCAGGCCTTTTCAAAGAAGTAAACCAGCTTGCCGATGTGGAAGGCGTCCAGCTTGGACAGACGGATGATGCCGTTGGGCACACCCCCGTCGACATGGGCCAGCAGGGTGCCCAGGAAGGCCTTTTCGTTGATTTCCTGCATGGTTCTGTTTTCCAGATAGTTGAGGCCGTCTAAGTCGGATTCTTCATGGCTGACGGTCATGTCGTCCTCCAATTCGTCCACCACGACGACGGTTTCAAAGATATGCTTGGGACCGTCCTGGATGATCTGACCCAGGGAGTGGAGATCCGTGGAGAAATGAACAGACGCCGGGAAAAGCCCCTTGCCGTCCTTGCCGTCGCTTTCGCCGTAGAGCTGCTTCCACCATTCGGAGAAATACCGCAGGGAGGGCTCGTAGTCCACCATGATCTCTGTGCTCTTGCCGCGATTGTAGAGACAGCTGCGGTACAGGGCATACTGATAGCAGGCGTTGTCCTCCAAATTTTCTGCGGCGTATTCTTCATAGCCGGATTTTCCGCCCTCCATAAAGGCGTCGATGTCGATGCCGGCCACGGCGATGGGCAGAAGACCCACGGCGGTGTAGACGGAGTAGCGTCCCCCTACATCATCGGGAATCACGAAGGTTTCGTAGCCCTCCTGATCCGCCAAGAATTTTAAAGCTCCCCGTTCCTTGTCGGTGGTGGCGAAGATGCGATCCTTGGCGCCCTCCTTGCCGTATTTCTTCTCCAAAAGCTCCTTGAAGAAGCGGAAGGCGATGGCCGGCTCCGTGGTGGTGCCGGATTTGGAGATGACGTTGACACAGATATCCTGATCCTTGACCAGCTCGTAGAGATCCTTCATGTACTTGCCGCTGATGTTTTCCCCGGCGAAGTACACCTTGGGGGCTTTGCGCTTGTCCCCCGGCACCTCGTTGAAGAAAGTGCTGGTCAAGGCGGTGATGACGGCCTTGGAGCCCAGGTAGGAGCCACCGATGCCGATGACGATAAAGGCGTCGCAGCTGTCCTGGATGCGCTTGGCCGCCGCCTTAATGCGGGCGTACTCGTCCTTGTCGTAGGCGACGGGATAGTCGTACCAGCCTAAAAAATCATTGCCCGGCCCCGTCTTTTCTTTTAAGGTTTTATCCGCCAGCTGAATCTGGCCAACTTTGTTGTTTAACTCTGCTTCTGTCAGTCCCGCGTAGGAATAATCAAATTTAATACCCATGGTTCCTCCTAAAACGATATCCTTGATTGCGATCCTCTGGCTTTCAAAGCTGACCCCTGGCCACCTTGAAGCGCGATCGTAGAAATTATTTTTATGTTACAATTATATCATAAAAGCTGTAAAAAATAAACGTTTCCAGCGAAGAAAAACTTAACTGTCAATGGAAACATATTGACATTCTAACGCAAAAAAAGTTAAAAAACAACCGCATTCTGCCCTTGTCTGCAAAATGCGGCTGTAATTTACATAGTAAACTTATTTTTGAATGACAAACTGGTTGTCCTTGTAATCGACGGTGATGGTGTCCTCTTCCTCGAGGCTGCCTGCCAAAATTTCTCTGGCCACCATGGTTTCGATGTTTTTCTGAATGAAACGCTTCAGCGGACGGGCGCCGTAGCTGGGGTCGTAGCCCTGATCGATGATCTGTTCCTTGGCGGCGTCGCTGAGCTTTACAGTGATGCGCTTGTCGTCCAGACGTTTCTGGAGCTCGGCCATCATCAGATCGACGATCTTGCCGATGGAATCCTTGGACAAAGGCTTGTAAAGCACGATTTCATCGATACGGTTTAAGAATTCCGGACGGAAGTAACCCTTCAACAGATCCATAACCGCCGTTTCGGTTTCAGGTTTAACGTGACCTTCGGCATCGATGCCCTCCAGCAGGTACTCGGAGCCGATATTGCTGGTCATGATGATGATGGTGTTCTTGAAGTCGACGGTTCTGCCCTGGGAGTCGGTGACCCGGCCATCGTCCAGAATCTGGAGCAGGACGTTGAACACATCCTTGTGGGCCTTTTCCACCTCATCCAGCAGAATGACAGAGTAGGGTTTACGCCGTACCGCTTCGGTGAGTTGTCCCCCTTCTTCGTAGCCAACGTATCCCGGAGGTGCCCCGATGAGACGGCTGACGGAGAATTTTTCCATGTACTCGCTCATGTCGATTCGGATCATGTTGTCCTCGGAATCGAAGAGGTTGGCGGCCACGGCCTTGGCCAGCTCGGTTTTACCGACGCCGGTGGGGCCCAGGAACAGGAAGGAGCCGATGGGGCTGTTGGGGTTCTTAATGCCGGCCCTGGAGCGGATGATGGCATCCGTCACCTTTTCGATGGGCTCGTCCTGACCGATGACTCTTTGCTTCAGGGTGCTTTCCAGATTTAAAAGCTTTTCTCTTTCACCGGACATCAGCTTACTCAAAGGAATATTCGTCCAGTTGGAGATGACCTCGGCGATTTCTTCCTCGGAGACCCTTTCACGGATCAGCGATTCGTCGCCGCCCTTGGCCTCGGCAGCTTCCTCCATGGCTTCCATTTTTTTCTTGAGCTCCGGCAGCTTGCCGTATTTCAGCTCGGCGGCCTTGTTGAGGTCGTATTCCCTTTCGGCCCGGTCAATCTGATGGTTGACGGCTTCGATTTCTTCCTTGACCTTCTGAATTTCGTCGACGGATTTCTTTTCGTTGTCCCACTGCATCTTCATGGCCTGGAATTTATCTCTGTATTCCGCCAGCTCCTTCTGGAGCCGTTCCAGCCTTTCCTGACTCAGCTTGTCATCCTCCTTTTTAAGGGCGGCTTCTTCAATTTCCAGCTGGATCATCTTCCGGTTGACCTCGTCCATTTCCTCGGGCATGGAGTCAATTTCCGTACGGATCATGGCACAGGCCTCGTCCACCAGGTCGATGGCCTTGTCCGGCAGGAAACGGTCGGAGATATAACGGTTGGACAGCACGGCGGCGGAAACCAGGGCGTTGTCCATGATCTTGACGCCGTGGAAGATTTCGTAGCGCTCCTTAAGGCCCCTGAGGATGGAGATGGTGTCCTCCACCGTCGGCTCATCGACGATGACGGGCTGGAAACGACGTTCCAGGGCCGGATCCTTTTCGATGTACTGACGGTATTCATCCAGGGTTGTGGCGCCGATACAGTGGAGCTCACCCCTGGCCAGAAGCGGCTTCAGCATGTTGCCGGCGTCCATGGCGCCCTCGGTTTTGCCCGCACCGACGATGGTGTGAAGCTCATCGATGAACAGGATAATCTGTCCGTCGCTGTCTTTGACCTCTTTCAGTACGGCTTTCAGACGTTCTTCAAATTCACCTCTGTACTTGGCGCCGGCCACCAGAGCCCCCAGATCCAGGGAGATGATGCGCTTGTCCTTTAAGCCCTCGGGCACGTCGCCCTGGACGATACGGGCCGCCAGGCCTTCGACGATGGCGGTTTTACCAACCCCAGGTTCACCGATGAGCACCGGATTGTTTTTCGTCTTTCTGGACAAAATTCGGATGGCATGACGGATTTCGCTGTCACGGCCGATGACCGGATCCAGCTTGTTGTCCATGCAGTCCTGAACCAGGTCGTGACCGTACTGACTTAACGCCTCGTAGGTGGTTTCCGGATGGTCGCTGGTTACCCGCTGACCGCCCCGGACCTCCTTGAGAACCTTGAGTACTTCGCTTTTCGTGATGCCGTGGCGTTCCAAAAGCTCGACCCCGGCGTTCTTTTTGCCCAGGGAGAATATCCCCAGAAGCAGATGCTCTACGGAGATGTACTGGTCCTCCATGGCCTTGGCTTCCTTGTAGGCTTCATTTAAAACCTGATCGGTGCCCCGGCTGACATAAACCTTGCCGGGCTCCCTGCCGGGACCCGTCACGCTGGGCTTATTTTTAATGGTGTTTTTGAGCTCCTCAATGATGGGGAAGGTATTCTTGCCCATCCGCTCAAAAATTCTGGAGACAATGCCCTTTTCCTGGGTCATCAAAGCCAGAAGCAGATGCTCCGGCTCAATTTCCATGTGGTCATTGTCGATGGCAATCTGTTCTGCGCTTTTGACTGCTTCAATGGATTTTTGTGTCAATGTGTTCATATCCATAATCTGTTCACCTTCTTTTCTTTATTGCTTAAAAATAGTAATGGTAAATTTCGTTGAGCTCCGCTTCAAAGTCTTCGTTTTCCGTGTCCGAAAAATAGAGATTCATGGCGGAATCAATCATCTTGAGATAGTCGGTCAGGTAGTTTGAAACCTGGTCGACGTCTCCGGCGATGGAGCCATCCTTCTGAAATTCCCGGATAAACTTGTGATTGGTAAGCTTTTCCTTAACCGGAAGATCCTCTGGAAGATTTTTGCGCTCCACCTCGTGAATTTTCTTGAAAAACTGATCAAAGTGCTCGTTGAGATCCTCTGATTTCGTTCTGGAGCTGACTTTAAGTACCGCATACCTGCCGCCGCTGCCATTGACAAACTCATAGCTGTAACGGATTTTTGGGCGGTATTTATATTTCAGGCTCTTCCCAAACTGGATGCTGGAGTTCTTATTCACCTGGGATACCGACAGGGTATCGGTGAGGTTGGCGTCCAGCTGTTCGAGAATTTTTTGAACCTTTTGTTCAGGTGTTTCCAGACCGATTTTCTCAGCGAGAATATCATTGATCAGCTGAGACCGGTTGGTATTATTTGCGTAGGCAATCTGATCTATTTTCTCGACGATCTCGTCGAAAAGCATCAGACTGTAAACACTTTTCTTCAATGTTTTCACCTCAATTTCTGAGTTTATTTTACTTCAATTTCTTTATTTTGTCAATCATATTATATAAATCAGTTATCAAAATAATTAAATTTAATTTATATTTAAGAAAACTCTTGTCTCCTTTATCTGCGAAAGTAAAAAGCACAGATGCCAAACACCTGCGCTTCACTTCTGTTTTTATTCTATTGTGTCAAAGGCCTCGGGACAGACCTGACGAATGGCCTCGATCACGCCGTTGTCGTCGTTGGATAAGGTCTCGTAATTGCAGATGGCCTTGAGCTCCGGATGGGCGTTGGCCATGGCATAGCTGTAGTGCCCCACCTTCATCATCTCGTAGTCGTTGAGGTAATCCCCAAAGAGCATCGTCTCGTCGAAGCCGATGCCAAACTGCTCCTGAATTCTCTTGATGGCTGTCCCTTTGTTGGTGCCAGGCATAGAGAGATCCACCCAGTGCTGGCCCGAAAGGCTGACCTCCAGCACATCGCCAAAGCGGTCCCTCAGCTGGTGAAAGACGTTTTTTTCCGCATCAGTATAATCAAAAACCGCAATTTTGCAGATGGTATCCTGGGCCTTTAAAACATTGTCCAGAACCTGGTAATTGTAGTAATACATCTTGGCGTTATCCGTCAGTACAGCCTCCTCGCTTTCGGAGTAGGAGGCCTGAAGCCCGCAGAGAAAGGGTGCCGCACCAAGCCCTCTGACACAGTCCACCACCTCCGGCAAAAAAACTGGATCGATGGCGCTGACATAAATATTTTTTCCCTGGTGGAATACGACCCCGCCGTTTTCCGCCACAAAAAACATTTTGTCCTTTACAGGCTCAAAAATATGTCTGAGATTGTAATACTGCCTGCCGCTGGCCGCCGCAAAATAGACCCCCCGGGCCGCCAAGCTGTCGATAAGAGGAAAAAGCTCCTTGGGGAGCTCTTGTCTGCTGTTGAGCAAGGTGCCGTCCATATCCGCTGCAATCAATCGAATCATTCCGTCGCCTCCTGGTTTTGTAAACTCTATGCACCATAATAGCACAGGGTCCCTCGGCTGCACAAGCCATCTCCAGGCCTTAAGGCAAAATTTTCTTGCTTTTTTCCTGAATCTTCTGTATAATTAAAACAATTTCATAAGAGGTGTGCCTCTTTTTAATTAAAGAGAAAACTGCCAAAAACACGTGCTTTTTTAGCGCGCTGTTTTTGGCTTTTTTAATGCCCAAAAAACAGGAGAAAGACAATGTACATCATGATTGACAACTACGATTCCTTCGTCTACAACCTCTGCGCCTATTTCAAGGAGCTTAAAAAGGATATTCAGGTCCTTAGAAACGACCAGATAGACATCGGCGCCCTGGCAGAGGCCAGAGACATAGAAGGCCTCATCATCTCCCCCGGCCCCAAAAGCCCGGAGGACTGCGGCCTGTCTGTGGCGGCGGTGCAAAGCCTTTACAAACGCCTTCCCATCCTGGGGGTCTGCCTGGGCCATCAGATCATCGGTCACAGCTTTGGCGCTGCTGTGATCAAGGGAAATCGCCCCATGCACGGCAAAATCACCCCCATCACCCACAATGGCCAGGGACTTTTCAAGGGCATTGATGCCAGCTATCCCGTCACCCGCTACCACTCCCTGGTGGTGGACGAAGCTACCCTGCCCGACAGCCTTGTGGTGGATGCCAAAGCCGAGGACGGCGCCGTCATGGCCATCTCCCACAAAAACTTTCCGGTTTACGGCGTTCAGTTCCACCCCGAGGCCGTTTTAACCCACAACGGCCACCAGCTGCTGGAAAATTTCACCAAAATCTGCGACGCCTGGAGGTACAGTGCATGACCCTTGTAACAACCATCGATACCACCCTCACCGCCGCAGATATCTTTGAGGCTTTCCAGGCTGCGCCCCAGGCGGTTTTCCTGGACTCCTCCTTAAAAAACGATTTGGGACGCTTTTCCATCATCGGGCTCAACCCCTACCGCCGTCTTCTGGTGAAGGACGGCCAGCTTTTCGTCAACGATACCCCCGAGGCGGCCGATCTTTTCACCTATCTCAAGGCCTATCTAAAGGATAACCAGGAAGAGAACCCCACGGCCCTCCCCCTGATTTCCGGGGCCATCGGCTATTTTTCCTACGATCTGGGCCGCAGCATCGAAGGCATTCCCTCCCGCCACCAGGGCTTTGACTTTTTTCCGGACTGTATCCTGAACTTTTACGACAATCTGATCATCGAGGATCTTTTTGAGAAAAAAATCTACCTCACCGCCGGCGGTCATCTGGCAGACGCCGAGACCTCCCTTGAAACGCTGTCCGAGCAGATCAAAGCCCTCAATGCGGCCAAGCCTGTCTCCGATAAACACTACATGGCTGTCAAATCCTCGGATTTCGTCAAGCCCGATTACCTGGCGGCCATCGATCGCATGATCGACTATATTGTAGCCGGGGATATCTATATCGCCAATATGACCAGACAGCTTCAGGTACAAAGCGCCAAGCCCCCCTATGAGGTCTTTAAAGCCCTGAGGAAAAACAATCCCTCACCCTTTGGCGGCTACTTTAATTACGGTGACTTTCAGATTGTGTCGGCCTCCCCGGAACGTTTTCTCAGACTGAAGGATCGCCTTGTGGCAACCCGTCCCATCAAGGGCACCCGAAAGCGGGGCGCCACCCCCGGGGAGGACCTCGCCCTGAAAACCGAGCTTCAAAATTCCGAAAAGGACAAAAGCGAGCTTTTGATGATCGTCGATCTGGAGCGCAACGATTTAAACCGGGTCTGCAAGCCCGGCAGCGTCCAGGTTCACAACCTCTTCGACGTGGAGACCTACGCCACCGTCTTTCACCTGGTTTCCGACGTCACCGGCGAGCTCAGGGATGACTGTGATTTCTCCGATTTGCTCAAGGCCACCTTCCCCGGAGGCTCCATCACCGGCGCCCCCAAGATCCGGGCCATGGAGATCATCGACGAGCTGGAGCACTCCGCCCGGGGGCTTTACACCGGCTCCATAGGCTACGTGAGTCTGGACGGCTGCTGCGATTTAAATATTGTCATCCGCACCGCCCTGTACCATGACGGCGTCTATCACCTGGGGGCCGGCGGCGGCATCACCTGCGAGTCCGACCTGGAATTTGAATTTGAAGAGACCGAGCAAAAGGCCAAGGCGCCTGTTTTGGCCATGTCCTAGGAGGTCAGCATGAACATAGCTTTTGACGAGGGCTACACCTTTGGCCTGGGGGCCTTTGAGACCATCTCCGTCATCAAGAAAAAGCCCATTCTCCTGGACAGTCACCTGGCGCGTCTAAACAAGGCCCTGGACTTTTTAAATATTCAAAACCGCCCCGATAAAGTATCGATTTTTAAGTGGATCGACGAGGCAGAGCTCTCCCACCGGGCGGTTTTAAAGCTCATGGTTTCAGAAAATAATATCTTAAAAAGCTTCCGGGAAAATCCCTACACCGAGGCGGACTACGCCAAAGGCTTTGCCGTCTGCCTAAGCCCTGTAAGGCGCAACGAAACCTCCCCCCTGGTTTTTCACAAGACCTTTAATTACGGCGATAATATCCTGGAAAAAAGGCGGGCCAAGGCCCAGGGCTTCGACGAGCCCCTCTTTTTAAACACCCGGGGCGAAATTGCCGAGGGCGCCACCACCAATGTTTTTGTGGTCAAGGACGGCCAGATTTTCACACCGCCAATTGCCGCTGGACTTCTCCCCGGCACCCTGAGAGGCTGGGTTCTGGAACATTTTGCTGTAAAGGAAAAGACCCTCTGTCCCGAGGATCTTCTCTGCGCCGATGAAATTTTTCTGACCAACGCCCTTCTGGGGGTGATGGGGGTCAGGCGGTTTGAGGCGCAGAATTTTATGCTGGGCAGCGTCAGCGGAGAAATTCGGGCGGCCTATGAAGGGTTTTATTCAAAGTCGTAAAATTCCCGTTTATAATTGATAAAAATACCCTCTTAAATAAGAAGAACCATCAAAGCCGTGCACTTAGCTCTGATGGTTCTTCTCCTTTTTAAAAAAGTAAAATTGTCAAAAAACCCCTTCTCTGGTAAAATCGATTATAACACAAAGCGGTCGCCACAAAAACGCACCGCCGCTTTTTCAAGGAGAATTTCATATGACAATGATAAATACACCTACCGATTACACAAGGGATGAAAACTGGATGTATCGTCCAGAAAATCCAGAGCTGCCCGCCGATGTTTTCTACCTCTACCCCACGGCCTACTACAAGACACCCCAGGGCCCCATGGTCTGCGATGCCTCCCACCAGGGCATGCGCCTTCGGGCCCGGGAGCACGTGGATTACAAAGGCTCTGCCTTTTTAACCGCCGGCAACTACTTTGTGCCCTATTACAGACAGGCCGCCCTGGAATGTCTTTTAAACCTGGATATTACAGAAAATGAAGCAGCCTTTGCCCAGGGGCCCGTGACCGACTGCCTCGGGGCCTTTCATCACTACATCACCCACCTGAATCAGGGCCGCCCCTTTATCCTTGCGGGCCACTCCCAGGGCTCCCTGATGATGCAGTGCATCCTCAGCGAATATTTTAAAAAGCATCCCGAAGTCCAACAGCGAATGATCGCCGCCTACTGCATCGGCTTTGCCGTAACCAGAGACTTTATGAAAAAGAATCCCCACCTGAAATTTGCCCAGGGCCGCCAGGATTTGGGCAGCATCATCTCCTACAACACCGAGGCCCCCGGCTATACCGGCCCCAACATCACCCTGGCGCCGGAGGCTCTGGTCATCAACCCCATCTCCTGGCGCCGTGACGAGACCCTGGCCCCCGCCGCCCAGAGCCTGGGCTCCCGGATCGTCCTCAGGGATGCCAGGGGCTGTGTCACCGCCGTCGAGGACAGACCCCACTTTGCCGACGCCCAGCTCGATTTAAAGCGGGGTGTCGTGGTCTGCTCCACGGTGCCCGCCGCCGATTTCAGGGTCATCGGCCAGGAGGCCGCCTTCCCCCAGGGGGTCATGCACACCGCCGACTATCCCCTTTACTACTACGACCTCAGGAAAAATGCCGAGGAGCGGGCTGCAGCCTGGTTTAGCGGCGGCGCCTGCGGTATTTAAGGGCAAAGCGCATCGCCGCCGCCAAACAGACAAATCTGAGCACAAAAAATCGGGCAGACAATTTTCAAAAAATGTAATCTATAAATGCGGAGGAGGCAAAAACATGGAATGGAGTGAAGGTATCAGCAAAGCCATTGACTATATTGAAGGCCATATGACAGAAGCATTGACGATTGCAGATATTGCAGAACACGCAGCCATATCTCCATATTATTTTCAAAAAGGTTTTTCCATGCTCTGTGGTTTCACCGTGGGAGAATACATTAAAAAGCGCAGGCTCACACTGGCCGGCAGCGAGCTTATCTCCACCGACAGAAAAATCATCGATATTGCGCTTAAATATGGCTATGATTCACCGGATAGCTTTACAAAAGCATTTCTCCGCTTCCATGGCGCTACCCCCACCGCTGTACGCAAAGGCGAGGGAACGATAAGGTCCTTTGCCCCTCTGAAAGTCAAGCTAATTTTAACAGGAGGTTATACGATGGATTACAGAATTGTGAAAAAAGCCCCATTTACCGTTGTAGGTTCATCAGCGCTATTTAAATATGAAACCGCTGATAGTGAGATCCCCAAATTCTGGGCTGAATTTAATCGGTCAGGAAAAAACAAACTGATCGACAGTATGTATGGCATATCCATTGACAAAGCTATGGGTGGCAATACCTTTGAATATCTAATTGCCGACAACTATCATCCAGATAAGGAAATTCCCGAGGATTTCGCTGTACATTCTATTCCAGAATATACCTGGGCCATCTTTCCCTGCAGAGGCGCACTGATCAATACCGACGCTTTGCACGATATTCACAAAAGAATTTTTACAGAATGGCTGCCCCAAAATAAAGACTATGCCCTTGCAGCTGGATATCACATCGAAATGTACAGCAACCCTGCTGGCTATGTAAAGGGCATCGAAGATGAAAATTATTACAGTGAGATCTGGATTCCTGTTTGCAAAAAATAACGAAGAAAAAGCTGGATTGTTCCTCGGCAGAGTTTATGACCATTGACGAGGGCCTGTGTGTGCAGATCATGCATCTGGGGCCCTTCGATGATGAACCTGCAACGATTGCACGTATGGATGCATTTTTAAAACCGAATGGCTATGTCAATGATATAAATCATGAAAGACTCCACCATGAGATCTATATGTCTGATGCAAGAAGGGTTGCTCCGGAAAAGTGGAAAACTGTTATCAGACATCCGATAAAAAAGGCGTGAAGTTTCAGTCCGTCAATTGTTTTATACCCAAATAGGTGTAAAACCTTGCTCGATGGCTGGCGGCAGCGTGTCAAGAAATACTATGGAGTTTTTTAGAACCACCCCGGTGTGGACAGGTCAGGCTATGACCTGTTCCACCTCCGGGATGGGTTTGAGATTAAAATGAATTTCGATAGAAATGTGTCTTG
>JAUNGS010000062.1 GCA_030524435.1 Eubacterium sp. | reverse complement strand
GATTGGAGAACGACGGTTTGGTTGTCCGCACAGAATATCCACAAGTACCGCCAAAGGTAGAATACAGTCTGACAGACAAAGGAAAATCTCTTATCCCTATGCTAACTGCATTGTGTACATGGGGTGAAGCACACAAAAAATAAGGGTAATAATTTCCCTTCTGCGTCTGCTCCGACGGTCTATCAAGAAGCACAACAAGAGTGCAGTTGTACAAAAAGACAGACTTGCCCTTTTCTTTTTTAGAATATCTTGATTTTATTCAATATTTCGTTTTTCAACTAAGAGATAGCATTTTATCTAAAGGTAAATGTTATCTCTTTTTTATTTTCAAAATTTTTCATTTTAGGGTGTCCACTTACCCTCTCCCAATTCAAACAAGTAAAAGGGCTTTTTAATTTCTTTTCAAAAATACCCTTGATTTCTTGATTCCCCAGTTCAAACAAATGACAGGATAAAAAATTTTTCCTCGGATCAGCATTTTGGGTGTCCAAACCGCATCCCTTTGTCCAAATGAGTGAAGAGACAAAATTTTTTCGGAAAACTTACGATTTTGGGTGTGCAAAACAGTACTCCTTGTCCAAATGAGTGAGGGGAAGTTTTTGCAATGCAACAAGAAAATCCAGACAATGAAAGGAAAATAGATATGCCAAGATTATCAAAGAAAGCGAAACAAGAATGGGATTTCTTCATAAATCCCCAAACGGGCAGACGAACATACAATGACCTTTGCCGTAAATGCAGTAACGGGTGCAAGCAAAGTTTTAAGGCGGTTATTGTTTCCTGCCCGAAGTACCATTCTAAAAGAAGTGTCAAAAGTGCGCCGAACGGCGGAAAATTTAATGATTCGAGTTAAAACGAAGAAAATGACACCTGATTGAATTTTAAGAGCCGTATAAAAGAAAAAATCGCTGTTTTACGCACCTTTTCGATAGTAGGTACAATGATGAAAAACAAACGGAGAGCAAGGCGTATAAATATATAAATAAATATAACTCTTTACTCTCCGAAAATAGAATTATGAGAAAGAGAGATAGTTATATGATTGCAAATAAAGTATATACCCGTGAAGAAATGCGGGAAGAACGAATACACACCGACGATTACCGTTTTATCGACAAAGCCGGAGAATATTCAGCGACACTGATTATGAGAGCCGAAGCGAGTTCGGGAATGCTGCGATTGTTTTTCCGGCTGAGCGACAGGAGAAAAATTATCACACCTGTGTTTTGGTGGCAGAGGTATTTAGGTTTTTATGAAATTGATAACGGTACAAAAATGAAACTCATATACAAAGAAAATCCCAAAGGCATATTTCTGTATGCAGTAGAAGTTTTGGATTAAGGAGAAAATCGAAATGTCTGAAATGATGAAAAACCTTGATGTAAATGCGCTGCTTCCTTTTGAAGATCATCCATTTAGGGAACGAAGCGGAAAGGAGCAGGAGGAATTACTTGAGCGCATGAAAGAAAACGGATTGCTTGAACCGATCATCGTACGTTCTCTTCCTGAAGATAAATACGAGATTATCAGTGGTCACAGGCGAGTAGAAGCTTGTAAAGAACTGGGGATATCCGAAATACCTGCAATGGTAAGAGACCTTTCCAGAGATGAATCCATCATTGCAATGGTGGACTCCAACATACACAGAGAGCATATTCTGCCAAGTGAAAAAGCCTTTGCATACAAAATGAAATTGGAAGCCTTAAAACATCAGGGAAAACGGACCTCCCGACAACTTGTCGGAAAGTATGAAAGTGCAGATGAAATATCGGATACGGAAAGCGGCAGACAGGTGCAGCGATATATCCGCCTGACGTACTTAATCCCCGAACTTCTACAAATGGTTGACGAAGAACGGATAGCCTTTACTCCGGCTGTGGAGCTGTCATATCTACCCGATCACGAACAAAAGAAATTAGCTGAAGAAATCGAATATGCTGACGCTACTCCGTCGCTTTCACAGGCACAGCGAGTTTGAAAAAAATCAGATAAAAAACTAAAAACCACTATCGAAAGTGGCAAGAAAAGAATATCCGATTTGGACAAACTGTTTTCAAGAATTTACGAAGATAATATCCTCGGCAAGTTATCCGATGACCGTTATACCAGAATGGCAGGCGAATATGAAGCTGAACAAAAAGAATTGATTACACTCGTTGAAAATAAGGAAAACACCGCTAAATCGCATAAAAGGAAACGGTGTAACCCCATTCTCTAAGAGGTTACACCATATTTCCTAAAATACTTCCCTATTAGCCCTTGGCATTTGGCGCTGGATTTTTTTTGATAGCTTTAGTTGTCCATTTTCTGGGCCACCACCACCAGCCTGGGATCATCGATGCCGTCCACATTAAAGTCGCAGGTGGACAGGGTTAAAATCTCGCCCTGGGGGTCGAGGACGGTGTCTGTGGCGTAGAGGCTCAGGGCCTTGATGCTCTCAAAATAGCTCAGGAAGTCCTCGGCGTCTGTGAAATCCGGCCGCCTGTAATCCAGGTCGGCCTCGGTGAGAAAGACGGAGAAGATCTCCCACTGGGCATTTTGATCCCCCGGGCGGCTGTAGGTGATGGTGCGGTGCTCCTCGAAAAAAGCTTCGTCCTTATAGTTAAAAAGATCGCCAAAGGGGGAGGGCTTGCCCAGGTTGCTGTGGCCGTAGACGACGCTGTTTTGAGGCGCCGGCTTGTGGTCGGGGGCGTAGGCGCAGTCTAAAAAAATGGCGCCCCACAGGGGATTGTTCTCGCCCTCGAAGGTGGTGCTTAAATATTTCTCGTTGTTGTCGGCCTGGACCACGGGGTAGTCGATGGTGGTGCCGTCGATTTTGATCCAGCCCACGGTGTCGGGGTTGATGGCCTTTAGGGCATCGAAGTCTATGGCGTCCTGGCTGCTCTGGGAGACAGTGCTGTCTGTCTGAAGACTGCCGATATAGGGCAGGGCGGCGTAGCCCAGGCCCCCCAGGGAGAGGACGATGACCAGGGTGCACAGGGTGTCGATGATGGGACGGCTGAGTTTTTTGTCTGAAAAATTCAAGAGAAGGCCTCCGGTTATTTTTTAAAAAGAATAGCAAAGGCAGCTTAAGGGTAATTTAAAAAGGAAAAGCCCCGGCTATCGCAGCAGGCCAAAGGGTTAGCTTTAGGAGGACTGCGGCAGCCGAGACAGTATAAAATGCTTCTATTGCTGCTGTTCTCTGTCAGAAAGCTCCTGGGCCAGCTGGGCCATGGATTTTCTGAGAACAGGATGGATAAAATTGGGGGCGATTTCTGCCAGGGGCTCCAAAACGAAGAGACGCTCCTGGATTCTGGGGTGGGGCAGGGTGACGACGGGGTCGTCGTCGATGACATCGTCGTAGAACAAAATGTCCAGATCCAGGGTTCTGGGGCCCCAGTGGATGGTGCGCTCCCGCTTCAGGGCGGCTTCGATGTCAAACAGAGTCTGCATCAACAGCCTGGGGGAGAGCCAGGTTTTGATTTCCACAACGCCGTTTAAGAAATTGTCCTGATTTTCGTAGCCCCAGGGCTCGGTTTCGATGATGGAGGAGCGGCTGACGATCTTGATGCCGTCTCTTGCCTCCAAAAGGGCCAGGGCCTCCTGGATGTTTTTCTCCTTATCCCCTAAATTGGAGCCAAAGCCGATGAAAGCCCTGTGCCAGGCCCGGGACACCTCGATGGCGGCGTAGTCCAGGGGTCTGTGGATGGGGGCCCAGGGCTTTTTAACCAGGACGGTGACGGCTTTAACCAGATCGTAATTCTCCAAAATATAATCTGCAATCTGTTCTCCGGCGGTTTCGATGAGGTCGTGCTTCTCCCGCTGGAATTCCAGCTCCACCTGGTGGCAGAGCTCGCCGTAGTGGACGGACTTGCTTAAATCGCCGGTGAGGGCGGCCTCCTGCATATCTAAGGAGAGCTTTAGGGAGACGACGAATTTTTGTCCCAGGGCCTTTTCCTCGGGAAAGACGCCGTGGTGGGCGAAGATTTCTAAGTCTTTGACGTAAAGCGTATCCATGGCTACCCCCGAAGAATGGCCTTGGCCATCAGGGCCGCCCGTTTATTCTCTAAAACATCGTGGACTCTGATGATGGAGCAGCCCTTCATGACCCCCACCACGGTGGCGGCCACGGTGCCCTCCAGCCTTTCCTCCACGGGAAGATCCAGAGCCAGACCGATGAAGCGCTTTCTGGAGGCGCCCAAAAGCAGGGGCAGCCCCAGGGACTGAAGCTTCTCCAGATGGTTCATGACCGTAAAATTGTCCTCAACCTCCTTGGCAAAGCCGATGCCCGGGTCTAAAATGATGTTTTCCTTTTTAACGCCGGCTTTGAGGGCGATGTCCACCGAGGCCTGAAGATCGGCGCAGATGTCGGTCATGAGATCGGTATAGTTCATGTCGGTGCGGTTGTGCATCAGGCAGCAGGGGACGCCCTTTGCCGCCGTGACCTCCGCCAACCGGGGCTCCTTCTTAAAGCCCCAGACGTCGTTGATCAGGTCGGCCCCGGCCTCAAGGGCCAGCTCGCCGGTTTTCGCCTTGTAGGTGTCGATGGAGATGGGGACGTCGAAGCGGGCTCTGAGGGCTTCGATGACCGGGAGGACCCGGTCGATCTCCTGGGCTTCCCCCACGGGGGTGTGGGAGGGTCTGGTGGATTCCCCGCCGATGTCGATGATGTCGGCGCCCTCGGCGATCATCTGCTCGGCGTGCTTTAGGGCAGCGTCCAGGGCATTGAAATGGCCGCCGTCGGAAAAGGAATCCGGGGTGACGTTGAGAATGCCCATGATGTAGACCTGGTTGTCTAAATCAAAATCGCGGTTGCGTATTTTCATGTGCTTGTGTATTCGGAAAAAGCCTGATGGCGTATCCGAAGTATTCCTCCTTCTGTATTTTGTCATTTTTGAGATTGATTAATAGGAAAGCTTAAAATTTTTCTTTTCATCCGACCAGCGGCATTCCGGCTCCGCGGGACAGTCGTAGCAGGCCCTGGAGGCCTTGTCCGCCCGGTAAAAGACGGCGTCAAAGCCGGTGGCCTGGGGATTTCTGTGGTTTTCGATGGCCGAGAGAATGGCGGCCTGCTCCGCCTCTGTAAAATTTAAGGCGGGCAGCAGCTTTTTTGCCAGATCTCTGGAGGCCAGCTCGTGGGGCGTGCCCTTTTCGTATTCCTCAAAACGGCCGATGTCGTGGAGCAGGGCCGTGGTGTAGATGAGATCCGCAGATACCGAGAGCCCCTCCTCCAGCGCCAGGAGATTGGCAATTCTGGCAACATCGATAAAATGCTTCAGATCGTGGCGGCAGAAGGGGCGATTTTTTTCACAGGCCTCGGTTTTCTTGAGGAAGTGCTGATACTCGGGGTCTGAAAAGAGCTGGTTGGTGTTGGGCAGGCTTCGGCTCATGCCCGAATCCCCAGCAGGTTGTAGACATCCTCCACCAGGCTGCGGTCATCTTTAAAGATGCCGTCCTTCATGGCGGTGACGGTTTTGGTGCCGGGGCGCTTGACGCCGCGCATATTCATGCACAGATGCTCCGCCTCGATGATGACCATGACGCCCTGGGCCCCCAGGTACTTCATGATGGCCTCGCCGATTTCAGCGGTGAGCTTTTCCTGGAGCTGGGGCTTTTTGGCGTAGACGTCGACGGTGCGCACGAGCTTGGAGAGACCGGCGACCTTGCCGTTGGGAACGTAGGCGATGTGCGCCTTGCCGTAAAAGGGAAGAAAATGGTGTTCGCACATGGAATAAAAGGGAATGTCCCGCTCGATGACGAGATCGTTGGAATCTATGGTGAAAGATTTCGACAGGTGTTCCTCGGCGGTCTGGTTGATGCCGGCAAAGATTTCTGTGTACATCCGGGCGATGCGGTCCGGGGTCTCAACAAGGCCCTCGCGGTTTGGATCCTCACCCACAGCTTCGATGAGCATGGTGATGGCTTCTTTGATTTTTTCCTGGTTCATAGGTTACCTCCATTAAACAAATTGAACATGGCATTTGATTAAAAGTAAACATAAAAAGCACCGCAAAAAAACGGTGCTTCCGCAACCTACAAGCCAACCTGTCGTAGGGTACAGCGGAAGCGATAAGACACCGCAACGTTTCCGTTTCGTTTAAAGGCAACTTCCCATCCTTTAACACTTCACGCATCTTATCTACTCTGTTTAGATTTAATTAAGCTAATCTTAGCACGATTTGCCCCCAGTATCAAGAAAAAAACATAAAAGCTGGGAAGGATTTCAGAATTGTGGACAGGGACATTAAGGCTTTGTAAAATTTGGGGGCAATATAAAAAAACGGCAAAATAAGGTTTGACAAAGCCAGAGGAGGTGTGCTATTATAAACGGGTTAATGAAGCCGCACATGCAAGGTTATGAAGTCAGCAATGCACCTTTCGTGGCGAGACTGGTATGAGGAGGTGTTTTTTAAATGTACGCAATTATTAAAACTGGTGGAAAACAGTACCGTGTTCAGCAGGACGACGTTATCGAAATCGAAAAACTGGCTGTGGAAGACGGCGCTAAGGAAGTGACCTTCAGCGATGTTTTAGCGGTCAACAAGGACGGCGAGCTCACCCTCGGCGCTCCCGTTGTTGAAAATGCGGTGGTTAAGGCTGAAATCTTAGAAGTCGCCAAGGCTCCCAAGGTTATTGTCTACAAGTACAAGGCCAAGAAGGATTACCGCAAAAAACAGGGTCACAGACAGCCGTTTATGAAAGTTAAAATCACTGCCATCGAAGCGTAATGATCAATATTACCTTTGAGTATGCAGAAAAACGGATAGCCAAGGTTACCGTGGAGGGACATGCAGGCTACGGAGATTCCGGAGAGGACATCGTCTGTGCAGGCATCTCGATTCTGACGATCAGCATCTTAAACGGACTCAGCGAAATCGTCGGCATCACTGATCTCAACCGGGAGGTCAAAGAGGGGTACACCTCCTTTGAAATTCCGGAGATCACCGATCCCATCCAGAGAATCAAGGCCGATGCGTTAATGGATACCTTCCATCTCGGCATCGGGGCGACGGCGGCAGCCTATGGCGATTACATTCAAATGATTGAGAAATAACAGGAGGTGAACACAATGATTAAAATGAACCTTCAACTGTTTGCCCACAAAAAAGGGGTAGGTAGTTCTAGAAATGGTCGTGACAGTGAATCCAAACGTCTTGGTGTCAAAAGAGGCGACGGACAGTTTGTATTGGCTGGCAACATTCTGGTAAGACAGAGAGGAACCCATATCCACCCGGGTAAAAACGTAGGCCGCGGCGGCGACGACACCTTATTCGCTATGTGCGATGGCGTTGTAGCCTTCGAACGCAAGGGCCGTGACAAAAAACAGGTCAGCATCTACCCGAAGGAAGTCATGTAGTTCTTTAAACGCATAAGTATAACAAAACCTCTTATTGTATCTTATAATAAGAGGTTTTTTTTTAAGACGGGCAGTCAGAAACGAGGTGTAACAAATGTTTGTTGATCAGGCGCAAATTTATGTGACGGCGGGCAATGGCGGTCACGGCGGCATGAGCTTTAGGCGGGAAAAATACGTGCCCAACGGCGGACCCGACGGCGGCAACGGCGGCCGGGGCGGCGATGTGGTGCTGGTGGCCGACGCCGGGCTCAGAACCCTTCTGGCCTTTAAATACAGAAAAAAATACAAGGCCGAAAGCGGTGAAAATGGCACCGGCGGCCGCTCCACCGGCAAGTCGGGCAGCGATTTAATCATCAAGGTGCCCGTGGGCACCATCGCCAAAGACAGAACCACCGGCCGGATCATCTGCGATTTAACCCAGGACGGCGACCGCTGCGTCGTGGCCCAGGGCGGCCGGGGCGGTCTGGGGAATATGAACTTCTCCACATCAACCCGCCAGGCACCCCGCTTCGCCCAGGGGGGTGTCCGGGGCCAGGAGCGCACCCTGGTGCTGGAGCTTAAGCTTTTGGCGGACGTGGGGCTTCTGGGCTTCCCCAACGTGGGCAAATCCACCTTTTTGTCGGTGGTGACGGCGGCCAAGCCCAAAATTGCCAACTACCACTTTACCACCATCGTCCCCAACCTGGGGGTGGTGGCCTGGAGGGATTACGATCCCTTTGTCATCGCCGATATTCCCGGCATCATCGAGGGGGCCCACGAGGGCACCGGCCTGGGCATCCAGTTTCTGCGCCACGTGGAGCGAACCAAGCTTTTAATCCACATGCTGGACGCCTCGGGCAGCGAGGGCAGAGACCCCCTGGCCGACTTCAAGGCCATCAACGCAGAGCTCGAAAAATACAATGAGCGGCTGGCCCAAAGAACTCAGGTGGTGGCCCTAAACAAGGCGGATCTCATCGGGGACGACGAGGAAATCGCACTGCTTAAAGAAGAATTCGAGGCCCTGGGCTGTGAGACCTTCGTGATCTCCGCAGCCACCCGCCAGGGCATCGACGCCCTGTTAAGCCGGGTGATCCAGCTGCTGGATGAAATCGGCGAGGTGGAGCCCATCTTCGAGGTGGAGGCCGACGAGCCTCTGGTCTACAAGGCCGACTTCGAGGAGGAGGATTTCACCGTCCACAAGGACGGCGCAGTTTACGTTGTGGAGGGGGACTTCGAGCGCCTCATCAACTCTGTCAACTTCGATGACTACGATTCCATCGGCTACTTCCAGAGAATCTTAAAGGATCGGGGCGTCTTTGCCAAGCTGGAGGCCATGGGAATCCAGGACGAGGACGTGGTTCGTCTCCAGGATATCGAATTTGAATATTTTAAATAGAAGGTGAGACATGTTAACGAGTAAACAGAGAAGCTACTTAAGAAAGCTTGCCATGGACATTCCCGACATCATCTTCATCGGCAAGGACGGCATCACCGATGAAGTGATTATCCAGACCCACGACGCCATTGTGGCCCGGGAGCTGGTCAAGGGAAAGATTCAGCAGAATTCCCTGGAGGAGGCGGAGGAGGCAGCCCGGGTGCTGGCTGACGCCACCAAGTCCGAGGTGGTCTGCACCATCGGCAATAAATTTATTCTCTACAAAAAGAATCTGAAAAAACCAAAGATTGAAGTGCCGTCGAAAAATGCCAAGGGAAAGAAGAGCCGGTAGAAGCATGGAAAAGATCGGCTTGCTGGGCGGTACCTTCAATCCCATCCATCTGGGGCATCTGCTTTTGGCGGAGTCGGCCCGGGATCAGTACGGCCTCGACCGGGTGCTCTTTATCCCCGCGGGCAGCAATCCCTTCAAGGAGACGGAGAGGGAGATCAGCCGCCAGGCGAGGCAGGAGATGGTGGCCATGGCCATCAAGGATCACCCGGCCTTTGAGATGCTGACCTTGGAGCTGGAGCGCCCCGGCAGAACCTACACCATCGACACCATCAGAAGCATTAAGCGCCGCTATCCCCAAAGCGCGCTCTACTTTATCACCGGCGCCGACATCATGTTTGAGGTCACCCAGTGGAAGGACGCCGGAGAGCTTTTGTCCACGGTGAATTTTATCACCACCTTCAGGCCGGGCTATTCCCACAGACGGCTGGACAATCGGATTGAAGAATTACAGAAGGTTTATGATGCGAAGATTCGCAAGCTCTGTACCTCGGAGATGGACATCGCCTCCTCGGACATCAGAGACCGGGTGCGGCGGGGCGCTTCCATCCGCTACCTGGTACCGGAGCCGGTGCGGCGCTATATTGCCGAGCACGGGCTGTATCTTCGCAGACATCAGGGAGAAAAAGCAATGACAATTGACGAGATGAAAGCGCGGCTTCAGAAAAACCTGAAGCCCAAGCGCTATGAACATACCCTAAACGTGGCAGACTGTGCCCTGGCACTTTGCGACCGTTACCCCTGCGATAAGGAGCAGGCCTATCTGGCGGCGCTGCTCCACGACTGCGCCAAAAACTACACGCCGGAGGCATTGCTTGCGGCGGCCGAAAAATACAACCTCGACGTCGACGACGTCACCCAGAGAGAGCCCCAGCTGCTCCACGGTCCCGTAGGCGCCGCCGTGGCCAGGGATGAGTACGGCGTTACAGATGAGGCGGTCCTCGGGGCCATCCGGTATCACACCACCGGCCGGGCGGGCATGAGCCGCCTGGAGAAAATTATTTATCTGGCGGATTTCATCGAGCCGGGCAGAGATTACCCTGGAGTGGACAAGCTCAGGGAGCTGGCCTTTGAGGATTTGGATAAGGCCATGATCCAGGCTTTAACCAACACCATCCGCTACATCACCAATATTCGCGGTCTGATCCACCAGGAGACGGTTATCGCCAGAAACGATCTGATCCTGCGTGAAATGGACGCACAAAATCAAGATAAGGAGGAAAGCAGATGAATTCAAAGGAATTTGCCGAAGCAGTAAAGGGCTGGATTGAGGCTAAAAACGGCACGGATATCGACGTCATCGACATCTCCGAGGTGTCTTCCCTGGGCGACTATTTTGTCATTGCCAGCGGGAGCTCCGAGAGACAGGTCAAAGCCATTGCCGACAATATTGAATACGAAGCTGACAAGCTGGGCATCGCAGTGAAAAATATCGAGGGCGCCCGGGAAGCCCGCTGGATCCTCATGGACTACTACGATGTGATCATTCACATCTTCCACGCCCAGGAGCGGGAATTTTACAATCTGGAACGTTTGTGGAAGGACGGTATACGTCCTTCGGAGGAAGCGTAAGCTTGCGCTAGAAAATGATTGCTTTATCCCGTATCCTAGAATTAAAGGTGCGGGATTTTTAATACTAGAGTGAGTTGTTTTTAAGGCAAGAAAACCCCAGTTATGTTATAATCCCCTCTGATCTAAAAGAAAAAGGACAGAAGACGATGAACTACTTTTACGAAAACTATTTTGCGCCCCAGAACGTGGCGCCGGACAATAAAATATTTTCACCGGAGCACGTGCTTTTGTCGTCGCTGATCGCCCTGGGCATCGCCTTTGTGATGCACTGGCAGATCATCCGGAAGGACAGAGGCTTCAGCCGGCGCCTGGTGGTGGTGCTGGCGGCGGTGATGCTGGGGCTGGAAATCTTCAGAATCGGCTGGCACACCTATTATTACGGCCTTGATCTCAGGAATATCCGCTTTGACTGGTGCAACCAGATCTGTCTGGCCCTGCCGGTTATTGTGCTTTTTAACCTCAAGGGGGCCTATCCCTACGTGGATATACTGGCCATCATGGGCGGCCTGGCGGTGCTGATTTACCCCCTGTGGGTGTTCTACGACTACGGTGGTATCCACGTCATGGCCATTCAGAGCATGATCTCCCACGGGCTCATGGTCCTCATCGCTTTAACCTTACCCTTCTCGTCGGATTACAGGCCCGAGGCCAGATATTTCTATAAGCCGGTGATCGGCCTGATCATTATCGCGGCGGTGGCTCTGGTGATGTCACGGCTGCTGGGGGAAAACTACCTGCTGATGCGGGACGCCAAGGGGCTCCCTGTCATTGGCGATATTCCCTTCCCCTGGTATTGGCTTGTGGTGGCGCCCCTGTTTTTAGGGGTAATTCGCCTGGTTACCAAGGGAGCGGAAAGGTTCAGCCAGCATTTCTTAGGTGATGACGAGGCTCTGGTGGAGGCCGAAGAGCAGGTCAGCTGTTAAATTGAAATTTTTTTAAAGTACTACAGACGCTAGGTTTCTGTAGTACTTTTTTTTTGGCTTGAATTTACAATCTAAGTGCAACAAATAAATAATGACCCATAGTTCTAGTA
>JAUNGS010000061.1 GCA_030524435.1 Eubacterium sp. | reverse complement strand
TCCTTATGAGGTCTATTATTCTAAAGTGTTGCACTTGACTTGACAATTCAAAGGTAAAAAAATGTAATTTTTAGCTTTTACCGAAAACGGGTTGATTTTACCGTTAAACGCCGGAGTGGCGATCAATGGCGACAAGCTGGCGTGATATAATAATTCATTGTGAAATACAGTAAAGGAGAATTCAGGGAATGAAGAAGAAAATCTTTGCGTTTCTGACTGTGCTGCTGATTTTCACCCTGTCGTTTACGGCCTGTGGAGGGAAAAATGGAAAGACCCTCCGGGTTGGCGTGCGCAGCGACATCGTGAACTTTGGCTATCTCAATGAAACCTCAGGTAAGTACTATGGATTAGAAATTGATATTGCCAACGCTTTGGCAGAGCGTCTGGGGTACAGCAATGTCGAGTTTATCACAGTGGAACCGGACAACAGAAAGGAAATGCTGATGGATGGCAAGGTAGACTGTCTGATTGCCTGCTATTCTATTTCCAGCACTCGTACGGAAAACTTTGACTTTTCGCCGGCCTATTACAAGGATGGCATCAAGGTCATGGTTGAAAAATCTTCTCGCCTGGAAAAGCCGGCCCAGCTGGCGGGCAAGAAAATTGGCGTCATGAGCGGCTCCAACACCGGACCGATTCTGGCCATCAAGCTCCGGGAAATGGGCATGATCCAGGGGGGAGACTCCAAGGTCACCGGTGTTGAGGGAACCTCGGACACCGACACTCAGACCGTCTTCAACGGCGGCATCACCTTCATCAAGGCAGAAAGCTACAGTGAGCTTTCCAACATGCTGGAGACCGGCGAGGTGGATGCGGCGGCCATGGACGGCGCCATCACGGCGACCTACATGAACGAGGACAGACAGATCATGGACTTTGACGTTTCTGAGCAGGAATACGGCGTGGCGACCCAGAAGGATTCTGAGCTCAGTCCCAAGGTGGCCGAGGCGATCCAGGCAATGCTGGACGACGGCACCATCGCGGGCTTAATCGACAAGTGGAACTAGAAAGGCGGAGAGTTGAATGTTTAAAAAAATGAAACGAAAAACACTGCTTTTAATTGCCGTGGAGGTCGTTACCCTCATTGTGATGGGATTCTTTCTCAATGCCATGCAGGGCAATCTCTCGTTAAAAGGCTATAGAAACGACATCGGCGAGGAAATCAAGCAGGTTCAGACGCTGCTTCAGGAAGCCCAGGAGGAAAAGACCCAGACCGAGGAGAATTACGACGCAATTTATCAGTCCAAGGCGGCCAGCGTGGCCTTTATGGCGCAGAACAATGTGGACTTTGACGCCACCGACGCCAAGATGCAGGAATACAAATCTTTGCTGTCGGTGGACAATGTATTAATTGTGGACAAAAGCGGCAAGGTTGTGGCCCAGGCCCAGAAGAGCCCGGCGGATTTCTCCCGTCAGCGCTACAACACCCTGCGGGAGGCCTTTACCTCAGGCAAACCCAGTGCGGCGGTGGAGGTGACCCAGGAGGATAAAACCTACCGTTACTACGCAGCGAAAATCGACGATAACCAGCTGGCGGTCATCGAGGAAAATCCCGAGGAGCTGAGAACTCTGCTGGAGGATACCACCTCCCAGACGGCGGTGCTGGGCAACGTCACCATCGGACAGACCGGCTACGTCTTTGCCGTATCGGCCCAGGATTACCTGATCGACTACCATCCCAACGAAAATCTGGTGGGAACCGACGCTTTGGATGCAGGCATTCCCGTCTCTGATCTCGAGGACGGCAAGTTCACCTGGATCGAGCTCAACGGCGAAAAGCTCTATGCCGGCATCAGCAAAATTGACGACACCTACTACGTCAGCGCCGTGCCCAAGGCGGAAATCGAGTCCTCCAGAAACATTACCGTGGGAGCGATTCTCTTTGCCTTCTTTGCGGTGATCACCATCGTCATCACCTACGGTGTTTTCATCATGAAGGATGAGGATACGAAGCCTAAAAAGCCCGAAAACTACAAGGCAATGGGCGGTTTCATTTACAATAAATACGTCGGCCGCAAGGCCCTGGTGCTGTCTCTGGTGGGACTGATCTGTATCCTGGTCATTTCCTACTACATGCAGACCCTCTTTGCCCTGTCCTCCCAGTCCATGACCAACGCCCAGCGGGTTCAGGAGGTGGAGGAAACCATCGATCGCTATCAGGAAAAAATCGATACCCTGACCAAGCAGTACAACGATCGCTACCTCAGCAAGGCCAAGACGGCGGCTTATATCATCGACAGAAACCCAGAGCTGAGAAATAAAAACAGCCTCCAGGCCCTGGCCGACGTGCTCCAGATTCAGTACGTCTACGTCTTTGACGCCAACGGCACCCAGGTGGCCACCAACTCACCTTATACAAAATTCCAGATCAGCCAGGATCCCGAGGATCAGTCCTACGAGTTCAACAAGCTTTTATCTGGTGCGGATTACCTGATTCAGGAGGCCAAGCCCGACGACGTGTCCGGAGAAACCCGTCAGTACATCGGCGTGTCTCTGCGGGATGCGGCGGGCAACGCCAACGGCTTTGTTCAGATCGGCGTGCGCCCCTCGAGGCTTGAAAAGCTCATGGAAAATGTCCAGCTGGACAACGTTCTGGACGGCGTCAAGGTAGGGGTTCACGGCTTTGCCTTTGCCGTTGACAAGGAATCCAAGACCTTTGCCTACTATCCGGAAAGCAAGATGGTGGGCCGTGCCGTCACCGAATCCGGCATTGAAGAGGATATGCTCAAGGATGAGTTCAGCGGCTACATGACCATCGGCGGTCAGACCTACTACGCCAACGGTGCGGAAACCGACGCCGACTATATCTATGTCGCCGTGCCGGAATCTGAAATCATGGAAGAACGTGTGCCCCTGACCTTGGCGGCAGCCGGCGTGAGCCTGCTCTGTCTGGCAGTCACCTTCCTGATTCTGACCCTGACCCCCAAGCGGGATGAAAGCGCAGCGGCGGCTGATGCCCAGGCAGAGGGTGAAAGCAGAATGATCGACGTCACCATGCCCGACGGCAGAACCGCCAAAACCGAGGCTGCCTCCAGCCGCTGGATGAACATCACCATGAAGTGGAACGAAAAAACGCCGGAGCAGAAGATCTCCAGCGTGGTCAAGGGGATCTTTGGCTGTCTGGCCATCATCATCTGCCTGATCGTTATCTTCCAGAGCAAGCTCTTCAGCGCAGACTCCATCTTCGCCTATATCCTGGGCGGCAAGTGGGATCACGGCATCAATATCTTTGCCATCACCATGTGCTTTATCATCATCTGCATCGGCATCACCGCCATGACCATCATCCGGAAGCTTCTGAGCCTGTTATCCAGCACCTTTGGCGCCCGGGGAGAAACGGTCTGCAGACTTTTAGGCAGCTTCATCAAATACGGGGGCATTGTGGTAATCCTCTGCTATTGTCTCTCCATGATGGGGGTCAACACCACGACCCTGCTGGCCTCCGCCGGTATTTTATCCTTGGCCATCAGCTTCGGCGCCAAGGAATTGGTTGCCGATATCATCTCGGGTCTCTTCATCATCTTTGAAGGGGACTTCAGGGTAGGCGATATCATCATGATCGGCGACTGGCGCGGTACGGTTATCGAAATCGGCGTCCGCACCACCAAGGTGGAGGACGGCTCCCAGAATATCAAGGTCATCAGAAACAGCAACGTCAGCAATATCATCAACATGACCAAGCGCTACTCCTACGCATCCTGCGATGTGGGTATCGAGTACGGCGAATCCCTGGAACGTGTGGAAACCATTCTCCAGAAGGAATTCCCGAATATCAGAAAGCGCCTGAAATCTATCCAGGATGGTCCCTTCTACAAGGGCGTCGTTTCCCTGGGGGACAACAGCGTCAATATCCGAATTGTCGTGCAGTGTGCGGAATCTGACCGTGTTCAGCTGGAACGCGATTTGAACCGCGAAATGAAGCTGATCTTCGACAAGTACAATATCAGCATCCCCTTCCCGCAGGTCGTGGTCAATCAGCCCATCGAGTTCCAGAAGGCGACGGAGGAAGAAAAACGTTCCGCCGACAAGTTCACCGAGGAACAGAAGGAAAAATCCAAGCTGATCGGCAACGAAGAGGACGACGACGAAAATTAAAAAATTTATGGAGATTTATCTCTGGTTTAAGGCATATCCCAGTGGGGTATGCCTTTTTTAGTTCAATCAAAAATGGCGATGATCGGTACGATCATCGCCGTTTTTAATTGACGCCAGGTGCTTTAACAGATTTTGATGGCGGAAAAGAAATCCTAGCCTTCGTAGCTGCGTTTCAAAACCGCCGCCGCTGTGGGGGCGTCGATATAAAGGCAGTCCGCCAGCCTGCCCCGGAGGGCGGCCAGGACAATGTCAGCCTTTTGGGTGCCGCTGGCGATCAGAAGCTTGTTGGGGACGGCTCGGATGACAGACAGGGAAGCGGCCACCGTCCGGCGATCCAGGGCCTCGTCAAAAATTTCGCCCTCGGCATTGATGAAGTGGGAGCAGACGTCGCCGGTGCAGCCCTTGGCCTCCATGGCCCGGTACTGGCCATCGGAGAGAAGGCCCATCTCGTAGACGATGGAGGGTCTGCCAAAGTTGCCCACGGAAAATACGGCAGTCTGGCAGCGCTCGGCCATGGCTAAAATATGGGCGATCTGGGAGTCCTGCTTGATGGCCTCAGCGATGAAGGGGGCGTCCACCACCGCCGGCGCCGGAATCTGGTAACCGGTGCCGCCCACGGCATCCACAAAAATTTTCAGAATATTTAAGGCGCTGGATTCATACACCGCCCGGGAATAGCCGCCGTTGAGCTGGATGACGGAGATGCCCCGGCGCTTGATGGCGGGCAGAAGCTCCGATAAAACCTCCAGGGTATGGCCCCAGGCAATGCCGAGGACGGCGTCATCGTCGAGATAGCGGGGAAGATCCTGGGCCAGAGCCAGACAGACGTCGTGGAGCAGAATCTGGGGATCCCCCACCAAATCCGGCACAATGACGGCCCGTTTCAGGTTAAAGGCCGAGAGGAGCTGGCTTTCCAGCTCGCCGAAGGAGAGCACAGGCTCCTTGATGCGCACCTCGATGAGGCCCATGGCCTTGCCGCTTTTAAGAAGCCTGCTGACGCTGGATTTGCTGATGCCCTCTCTTTGGGCGATCTCCACCTGGCCAAGATCCATTTCATAATACATTTTAGAAACTCTTAAGATTTGATTGATTTTTTTTTGATCCATGGCTCCTCCAGAAAATGAAATTTTTCCCAAAAGGCTGGGCTGCGGTCTGGGATGTCTGTCTTTATTATAGGCGGATTTTCGCCGAAGGTCAATGAAAGAAATCCCATTAATTCTGAAAAATAGACAAAATTAGCGGAATTTGATTGAATTTTTTCCCAAAATAAAAACAACTAATTTCATAGAGTGACAAAAATGAGTCAAATTCTTATTGACAAGGGGTGTGTTAAGCGTATACAATAGGCTCCAACAAAACAAATTGCATTTTGAGGAGTGATAGAAATGAGTACGATAGCTTTGGTTGGCGCCGGTCAGATGGCAGCCGCATTAACCTTTCCGTTGTTTGAAAACGATCATGAGGTCAGACTGGTGGGCTCGCCCTTGGATGGTGAGGTCATTGCCAGACTGAGGGAGGACAATTACCACAAAAATCTTTTGAGAACCCTCCACGATGGCATTCACTACTATACTGTAGATCAGGCGGAGGAAGCCTTAGACGGTGCAGATTTAGTCGTCTGCGGTGTCTCCAGCTTTGGTGTGGACTGGTTTTTAGAAGCCATTATTCCCATCATCCCCGAGGGTGTGCCTATGATTTCCGTCACCAAGGGGATGCTGAATTATGAAGACGGCACCCTGCAGGTTTATCCGGAATACTGGGAAGAACATCTGCCCGAGGGATCAACCCTGAAAATTTACGCCATCGGCGGCCCCTGCACCGCCAGAGATTTGGCAGACCACGACCACTCCTTTGTGGCCTACTGCGGCCGGGATCTTGAAACCCTGGAAAAAATTCGGAAAATTTTCTCCACGGATTACTATCATATCAGCCTGACCACCGATGTGGTGGGCCTGGAAGCGGCGGTTGCCCTGAAAAATGGCTACGCCCTGGGAACGGCCCTGGCCATCGGTCTAAAAAACGTCTGTGGCGACGATGGCATCGCCCATGTTAATTCCAAGGCGGCCCTGTTCCAGGAAAGCGTTCGGGAAATGGATATGCTGCTGGATATCGTAGGCGGTACCCACCAGATGATCATGTACGCCGCCGGTGACCTGGACGTCACCGTGGCCGGCGGCAGAAGCCGCAGCGTTGGACAGTTTTTGGGTGAAGGCTTATCTATGGAAGAAATCAATGAAAAGCTGGCGGGCCAGACCCTGGAGGCCGTGGTCATCGCCACCAGAACTGCCCAGGCCGTCAAGGCCATGGCAGCGGCCGGTAAAGTAGACGCCGCAGATTTCCCGCTGTTAATGCACGTGGACAAGCTGCTTAACGCAGGGGAAAAGGTCAATATTCCTTGGAAGGACTTTGAAAAAATTCAATAGTTTAATGGCATAGACTGCAAAGATCAGCATCATAGGGGAATTAAATCTTAAAAGCTGTGAAATGGGGTTTCGCAGCTTCAATATAATAAGTAATATCGAGGGAGGCAATATTATGGAATATTTAATTGGTTTAGATTTGGGCACAGGCAGCATCAAAACCGTGCTCTTCGACAGAAACGGCAAAGAAATCGTTCAGCAGGCCCAGGAGTATCCTGTGTATCAGCCCCACAACGGCTGGTCCGAGCAGGATCCCGAGGATTGGTACGCCGCAGCTGTAGCCACCATGCGCTACGTGGTGGCAGAATCCGGTATCAAAGGCGAGGATATCAAGGGGATCGGGATGTCCGGTCAGATGATGGGGGCTGTACTGCTGGATGCCCAGGGACAGCCGCTGCGCCGGGCCATTCTCTGGAACGACGCCAGAACCACCGAATCCTGTGAGTCCGTTCGCCGCATCATCACCGACGAAAAGATGATGGAAATCAACTGTAATCCGGTGCGTCCGGGCCTCACGGCAGCCAAGCTCCAGTGGGTTAAGGAAAATGAGCCGGAAATCTGGGCCAAGACAGCCCACATCCTTCTGCCCAAGGACTACTTAAGATACAGACTGACCGGTGAGTTTGCCACCGAGGTTTCCGATGCCTCGGCCATGCAGCTTTTAGATGTCAGAAATCGCTGCTGGTCACCCTTCCTTCTGGACGCCATGGAAATCAAGGAATCCCAGCTAGGCAAGGTTTACGAGTCACCGGAGGTCACAGGGACCTTGACCAAGGATGTGGCTGCCCTTCTGGGACTGACCGAGAAAACCGTCGTGGTTGGCGGCGCCTCGGACAATGCGGCCGGCGCCGTTGGCACCGGCGTCGTGGCCACCGGCCGGGCAATGACCACCATCGGTACCTCCGGTACGGTATTTGCCTACGCCGATCAGCCCATGATGGACAAAAAGGCCAGGGTTTACACCTTCTGTATGGCAGTGCCCGGCGCCTGGCATTTTATGGGCTCCGTCAACTCAGCGGGGAACTCTCTGAAATGGTACAGAAATCTCTTCTATTCCGACGATGTGGAGTACGAACAGATCAACCGCGACGCCCTGTCCTCCAAGCCCGGGGCCAACAATCTGATCTACATGCCCTACCTCACCGGTGAGCAGTCACCGCACTTTGATCTGCAGTGCCGGGCAGGCTTTGTGGGCCTGTCGGCAACCCACGTCAAGGCGGATATGACCCGGGCCGTCATGGAGGGTGTCACCTATGCCCAGAGAGACGTGCTGACAGCCATCCGTGAATCCGGCATCGAACCGGATGTCATGCGGATGTGCGGCGGCGGCTCCAAGAGCCCCTTCTGGCGTCAGCTCATGGCGGATATCTACAATATGCCCGTATGCCTGCCGGATATGAACTCTGAAAACGCCGCAGCCCTGGGGGCCGCCATTTTGGCCGCTGTAGGCTGTGGCATGTACGACAGCGTTCAGGAGGCCTGTGACAAGATCATCGTCATGCGCGAGGAAACCTACGCCCCCAATCCGGCCCTGAGGAAAAAATACGATGCGGTTTATGCAGCCTTCGACAAGCTGTATCCCCAGTTAAAGGATAATTTTGCAGAAATTTTGAGCTTATAATATTTGAAATACAGAGAATCAAAAGCGGTGTTGTGCCAGTGGGTGCAATGCCGCTTTTGATTTTTGTGTTTTTTGCTGACAGGATAAAAACCACAACATTGACGTACGTGTTTGCGTACGTTATAATGACGGTATAAGATTGATGAATCGAGGTAAAGCGGATGCGTGTTATTAATGTCTCAAATGCGCGGAAAAATTTGTATAATCTGGTCAACGAAGTCAATGAATACAGTGATCCGGTGACCATTGTAAGCAATAAAGGAAAAAATGCGGTGTTAATTTCTGAAGATGACTGGAATGCGATCCAGGAAACGCTGTATCTCAATCAAATTCCTGGGGTGGCAGAAAGTATCATTGATGGTGGCAAGATACCCCTTGAGGATTGCCTGGAAGAGGATGCCCTTGAATGGTGAATTATAAAGTAGTATTTACGAAACAGGCGGTTAAGGATCAGAAAAATTTAAAGGGTACGCCCCTTGCGGCTAAAGCAAAGGCGCTAATTGAGGTTATCAAAGCGGATCCCTTTAAAAATCCACCGCCCTATGAAAGTTTGCGGGGAAACCTGCAGGGCTTTTACTCCAGAAGGATTAATTATCAGCATCGCCTTGTCTATCAGGTTTACGAGAAGGAAAAGGTCGTTAAGATTGTGAGAATGTGGACCCATTATGAAAAAAATGTAAATTTTGAAATGAATGTTGGCGATAGGGCGTTTTAGGATAAACTACAGTTTTTCGTCGTAAAAAGTGTAGTGACTATACATTTTTTCAGTGTAAAAAATGTGATTGTATACAAATTTTCGTTGTATTTTTTGTGATGGACGGGTATACTATAGTTAAAATACGATAGCGTGGAGGTATGGCCATGTACAGAAATGCAATGAAAAAGCTTTACCGATGGAAAGAGAGCAAATACCGCAAGCCCATGATTATTGAAGGTGCCAGGCAGGTTGGAAAGACCTGGCTGATGAAGGCCTTTGGCGCTGAGGCTTACGAGGATACGGTGTATATTAATTTTGATGCCAATGCCAGAATGGCGGGGCTTTTTGAGGATGATCTGAATGTAGATCGTTTAATTATGGGCATTGAGCTGTATACCGGCAAAAAAATTGATCCAGACAGGACCCTTTTGATCTTTGACGAGGTGCAGGAGGTTCCAAAGGCGTTGTCGTCGCTCAAGTATTTCTGTGAGGATGCACCTCAATATCATATTCTTTGCGCAGGATCGCTCCTGGGGATTGCGCTGCATGAGGGCACCTCTTTTCCTGTAGGAAAGGTGGACTTTTTAAAGCTCTACCCCTTGTCCTTCAAAGAATTTCTTGGGGCAGCGGCAGGGGAGCAATATGCGGCGCTTCTCGACAAACAGGATTATTCAATGATAACAACCTTTAAAAATGTCTATATTGATGCCCTCAAACAATATTATTTTGTCGGCGGTATGCCGGAAGCAGTGGCCTGCTTTGCCTGTGAAAAAGATTTTAATGCAGTCAGAGAAATTCAAAAGCGGATTCTGGCAGCCTACGAGCAGGACTTTTCCAAGCATGCACCCACAGAGATTGTGCCTAAAATACGCATGGTGTGGAATAGCATTCCTTCCCAGCTTGCAAAGGAAAATAAAAAGTTTGTCTATGGTCTGGTGCGTGAAGGCGGCAGGGCTAAGGAATACGAAACAGCTATTATGTGGCTTTGTGATTGTGGCCTTGTCCACAAGGTCAGCCGTGTCAATGCGGCGGGAATTCCGCTTAAGGCCTATGAAGATCTCAAGGCCTTTAAGCTGTTTATGGCAGATGTGGGACTTTTGGGGTGTATGGCAGGTCTCAGACAGGGTACCTTAATCGATGGCAATGATTTGTTCAGTGAGTTCAAAGGTGCGCTTACGGAACAATATGTCTGCCAGCAGCTTAAAACCATCGATGACTTAAATGTCTATTATTATACCAATGACCGCGGCTCCTGTGAGATAGATTTTGTCATCGACACAGGGGACAGGGTTGTACCTGTAGAGGTAAAGGCAGAGATTAATTTAAAGGCCAAAAGCCTGAAAACCTACCGTGACAAATTTAATCCGGAGCTTTCTATAAGAACGTCAATGGCTGATTTCAAGACAGAGGATTGGCTGATCAATCTGCCCTTGTATGCTGTCGAAGAAATTGATAGATGTGCGCTGCGGTAGTCAGAGCTTTTTTCAAGAAACCAAAACCGGCGACAACCACCAAAGGTCATCGCCGGCTCTAGGGCTGCCCCTTCCGGGCAGTTTTTTATTTTCAGCTTTGAAGCATTACCCCTAAAAACGCCCTGGAATTTAAGGCGGTCTCTGTCATCAGGGCCTCGTAGAGCAGATCCATGTTGGGCAGGGAGTGCTCGATTTCCCGGGAGTAGCGGTAAAAGACGTCGATGTAATCTGCGGTGTCCAGGGGCTTTTTTTCGGGAACCCATCTGAAAAAGAGCAGGGTGCTTAAAGCAGTGCAGGTAAAGGCCAGAAGCTGGACAGAGGTCAGGGCCTCACCGGCTGCGGCATCCTCTAAAAAATAACGGTGGAGGTAGTAGAGAGCCAGGGCCTCAAAAAAGCCTTCGTTTGGGGCCTCGGATTTTAGATAAGCGCTGCAGAGAGTTTCGGTGATCTCATCCAGATGATTTGCAGCCTGGGCAAGTATTTCGGAAAAACCGCTGTTCTGGTGCTCGCAATCCATCAGATTTTGAAAAACGGCTGTCCGCAGGGCCTGGGGTGAGGTCTTAAGTGTTTTTATCTTTAAGGCCTCAAGGCGTTGCTTTAAAAAGTCAGTATCACTGTAGTCGGCATTCAGCTGGGCAAAGGCCCCAGCCTCTGTCTGCCAAAACAGCCCCAGGAAGGCCTCGGTGTAATCCAGGGCCAGGGCAAGACGCATTTCTATGGAAAAGGCGCGATTTCTAAAAAGATCCATCAGCAGATCCCGGGCAGCCAGGGATTTTTTCAGATCGAGATTTAGGGGAGTGCTGTCCAAATCCAGAGGTTCAGAGACGAAGGTCAGGGGATTTTTATCCGTCAGAAGCATGGCCAGAACCTCGGGGCAGGAAAAGGACAGGCCACTTTCCTCAAAGGAGCCGTAATCCACAAAGTATCTGGGGTAGAGATCACAGGTTTCGCAGAGGGCGTCGGCCCCCAGGTGGATATAGATCTCGCAGAGGTGATTGCTATTTAAAAAGGGACAGCGGCCATCGATATTTTGAAAGATGGTGTCCCCCTCGGCGTCGACAGTCATAGCAGATCTCAGCCTTTCGCCGAAGGCCGAAGGCTCGCGGTTAAAACGCAGCCGGGAGGCTTCGTCCACGACGACGTCCCAGCCCAGACAGCAGCTGTCAGGGCAGCTGCCTGCGCTGCATTTAAACTGGTGATAACAGGTGGGGTGTTTTAAAAGCATAAAAGGTACTCCTTGATTTTATAAAAATATAATTATTATGCTAAAGGGTTTAAATTTATTGTGTGATCGTGGAGAGGAAGAATCTGTTTTATAGTATAAATTTTTTGATTTTTTTTGTCTATAGTTAGGACTGTTTGGCGCTTGTTTTTTAGAATGAATGACTACAAGTTTATTGAAATTTAAAGAAATATCAATGATGTGAAATTAATGACGGAATTAACGATATCG
>JAUNGS010000060.1 GCA_030524435.1 Eubacterium sp. | reverse complement strand
CACCAGCAAAATCAGCGCAAGGATCACCACCGGCACCTTCCAGTTAAACCGGCGGGGCGCCTCGTAGTCGTAGCCGTCGTCGTAGACCTCCGTCTCCGCCGGCTTCACCGCGTGCTTTTCCTTCGGTTTTTTATGCTTATCCATCTCTCTTTTCATCTTTACCTCCTGACCGTGCGCCGGGCTTTATTCGCAGCCATCCTCAAAAAGGCCCATGTCCAAATCCACAGCCTTGCTGATAATGTCCATGACCTCCTGGAACACCATGCCAAAGTACATCTGGGCCTGGAAATACTCGGCGATGACAGGAATCCCCAGCACCGAGGTGGTCAGGGCATTGTAGGAGGCGACCTCTTCGTCGGTGAGCTCCTGCCCCATCATCTGCTTTGCCTGAATCCCCATCTGCTTCTGGGCGTAATCCTTGGCCATGGCAAAGTACTCCGGATTTTCCTTGAGCTTGGACTCCGCCAGCTTAAATTTTTTATATTCATCAGATTCCTTCAGCGCAGCGGCCAGGCCGTTGGCTTCATCGTATACGTTCATACTTCTATAGTCCTTTCCAATGGTTTTAATTCAATCCGCTTTTAGTCACTAAATTATAGCATACTCTCGGCAGAATTGTTACTTTTTTTTTACAACTCAACGCTTTTTTGTCGCTTTTTTCTTGAATAGCGGCGTCTTTGCCCGCCCTTTTTTCGCGCTTTGGGGGCATTCTTAACAAAAAATAAATCCCATCCAACCGGGACAGGATTTTAATATGCTGAGGGCTTAGGCCCTCCTGGATTTCAGTAATACCACGCCGGCGCCCAAAAGGCCAAGCAGCGACAGGGCCACCGCCGCATCGGTATCCGCTGCACCCGTTTTTGGGTTTTCTCCGGCCTCGGAGACTGCAGCGGCTGCGTTCTGAGTATCCTCTTCGGGGACAGCCGCAGCTTCGTCATCCGCCACAGCCCCTTCATCTTCGCTCTGGGTATCATCGGCGGCTGCAAAAGCCTCGGCATTTTCAGCGCCATCTGCGCTTTCAGAGGCATCAGACTCCTGGGAGGCTTCTGGCGCTTCTGAGACCTCGGCGCCCTCCTGGGCCTGGTCCGCCGTAATTTTATCCATGGCTGAGCTTTCCGCTGAGGTTTTGGCTTCCTCCTCGGATTCTTCGGCGGGATCGCCAAAATAGGTTTCTCCGGTGATGCGATATCTGCCGCTGCCCTCCGCCGGAACTTCATAGCTGTAGGTATTGCCGTCCTGGCTGACGGGCTCAAGGTCTCTGACCTCGCCGGTTTCCAGATCGTTGATCTTCATGGTGAAGGCCATGACCTCGCTGCCCTCGGCGGGGGCGAGCTCCACATCGAAGCTGCTGCCGTCCTCCAGGTTGGCCAGCACCTTGTTGCCAGGTCCGCTGACGGCCTCCCCGTCAGACACGATGGTCACCGTGCTGTTTAAGGCATTGGAATTAATAAAAACCTCGGTATTGCCTTCATCCGTCTCCTCGGCAAAGGCGGGACTGTAGGCTAAAATACACAGTGCGGTCACAATCAACAGGCAAAGGCCTTTTATCTTATCCACGATTTTGTCCTCCTTTTCGGCTATTTTCGGGTAATTTGCATTTTTTAGCTTATCTATTATACCATTTTTCCTTAAAGATAGCAAAAAATCTCCGGGAGGCTATTCCCCCTGGATATGATTTTACCCCTACAGGCGACGTCTTACAAAAAAAATCCGGCAGGTCATTCCCCGCCGGATTTACACCGCAGCTATTTTAAAAAGGATTTGCCGTAGAGCTCCACATTTTCCCCGGCAACATAGAGCATGCTCCTGCCCACCGGCTTGTCCTCTGTTGTGTAGTAGGTGGTGGCAAAGCAGAACAGCGGCGTCGTCTCGTCCACCAAAAGCTTCTCCTGAATATAGCGTCTGGGCATGTCCATGGTGATCTCCAGCACCTTCTTGACCTCAAAGCCGTTGAGAATCTTTTGGATCATGTCCAGATTTTTTTCCGTCATCTCCGGCAGGGTATCGCTGTTGTAATGCCCCCCCAAGAGCAGGGCCGTGATCTCGTAGCCCACGGGGATGGCGTCGGAATAAAAAATTCTTTTGAGCTCCGTGGCACGGCGCTCCTCCCGGTCGTCGCCGATGCGCACCAGGGCGTGGCTGATGCCCTCCACCGCACAGCGGGTAATTTCTTCATTAATATTGGCAATGGGGGAAAAGGCAATGAGATAAACCTCCTTTTCCCGCTCTCTGACGAAGATACCCACCCGCTCCACAGACTCCAGGTAGCCGCTGCTGACCAGGGCTGTAATGCTTTTTCTCACCGTGACGACGCTGGTGCAGTACTTGGCCGCCAGCTCGCTGTAGGGCGGCAGCTTTTCCCCGGGCTTTAGGGCGCCGCTTCTGATGGCATTTTCAATATCTCCAACAATCCGATCGTAAATTTTAATTTTCATCGCGCACACCTCTAGGGAAGATAGGAGAATCCCGTCAATTTGCAGAACTCCCGGCGGACGTAGAGCTTGCGCATCCCCAGGGGATCCTCATTGTCCACGATATTCTGGGTGATGAGCATCACCGGTGTGTCCTCGGCGATTTCCAGCCGCTGTGCCGCCTCGGCGTCGCAGGGCACGGCCTCGATGTGCACCCTCTCGGTGGTGTCGTAGAGCCTGTTTCTCTGGCCGACGATCTCGCTGAAGCTGGTGTAGTGGAAGTCCTCGTTCCAGGGGGTCATCCCCGGAAAATAGGGAATAAACTGGGTGTCGTAGACCACCGGCAGCATCCCCCGGTACAATAGCCAGTTGATCAGGACAATCCTGGAGTCCGGCGCCACCCGCAGGTGGTAGACCAGCTCGATGGTGGGCTTGATGATCTCCGAGCCCAAGAGCTCCACCCGGTCGTAGGGATCCTTTAAAATAGACTCAGGCTTCAGAGAGAAGGTGAATTTGTCGTTGACCTTCTCCAGCACGTAGTTGCCCTTGCCGGGGACGGTGTAGACGTAACCGTCCTCGATGAGGCTTCTGAGGGCATTTCTGATGGTGATCCGGCTGACATTGTACTCCTCGGCCAGGGTATTTTCTGGGGGCAGGGGCGTGTTGGGGCTGTAAATTCCCTGCTGAATCTTGTATTTGATGGTGTCGCAGATTTCTCCATATTTATAGCTGATGAGAAACACCTCCCTCAACCCATTGGCGGCACAGATTGACCCCCTCGTAGACGTCCTTGGTGAAGGCGTCGGCCCCCACGTAGTCCACGGCGTCTTTGTGGGTGGCCAGACCGCCCAGAATAATACGCACCTGATCCCTGAGTCCGGCCGCAACCAGCAGATCGTTGGTTTCCTTCATATATTTGACGCCGCTTGCCATAATGGAGCTGATGGCGATGACATCCGGTTCTATGCGCTTCGTCTCCTCGACAATTTTTTCCGGGGAGATGTCGATGCCCAGATCCACCACCTCAAAGCCCGACATCAGAGCGGCGCTTTTGAAGATGGACTTGCCGATATCGTGGAGGTCGCACTCGATGGTACACAGCAAGATGGTGCCGATGGTCGCCTCGGTGCTTTTGCTGTCCAGCTTCAGACAGTCCAGCTTTAAAATTTCCTCGAAGATAATCCCCGCCATCATCAAGTCCGTCACCCCGTAGCGGTTCTGCTCAAAGTATTCTCCCACGGCGTCGAGGCCTGCCTGCACCGCGTCGATGATCTGGATGCGGGTGGCGCCCTCCTTGACGGCGTAGCGCACCAGCTTAATCACCTTTTTTTCCTCCAGCTTCTGCACCGCCTTCGTAATTGAATCCAGCATTGTTCTTCCTCCTGTGATGTATCCTTTAATCCACGAGCTCCCGGGGAAGGAGCCCTTCGAGATAATCCCGCTGCTCTGCGGTGCTCTCCGGCATCCGATAGGCCTCCAGGCGCCTTTCAATCTCCAAATCCGTTTTTTCCAGAACAGTCTCCTCCTCCGCAGCTTCGCCAAAGGGGTAGGGTCTGTACTGCTTTCTGATGAGGCGCAGATTGCGCATGCCGATGTAATTGCCGTCACAGCCCGCCCTTTGGATTTCCTGGGCCATCAGGGTGACATCGTTGATCTCGAAGCCCCCCAGAAACTCCTGCAGGGTATGATACAGCGCCTCGTCCAAAATAAATTTATTGTAATTGAGGGTGTTGAGCCCCTCCTCCATGCCAAAGGTGTGCATCAGACAGTCCACCCCCGCGTAAAGGCTTGAAAAAAGGTTCATGAAGCTCTCAAAGCCGCTTTGGAAGTCGAGCTGCTCTGCATCGGTGAAGGTCCCCCCGGCCCTGACGGGCAGCTTGTAAAAGCGTCCCATCTCCGCGGCGGCCATGGTAAACAGCGCTGTGACGGGGCTGCCCACCGCCGCCCCCGCATTGTAGGGATCCACGGCAAAAAGGGGAAAGCCGTAGATCACCGGCAGCCCCGGCCGGGCGCATTGGCTCAAAACCACCCCCGCCAGCACGCCGCTGTTGCTCAAAAGCAGGTTGGCTGCAGGCATGGGCGGCGCCGTCAAGCCGCTGAGACCGCTGCCGCAGGCCACCATCACCGGCTGATTTTTTTCGCCGTGGACCAGAATAGCCTCGGCGGTGCCCTGGCTCATCAGCAAGGGCGCAGAGATATTGACGTTGCCCATCAGCAGATAGCTGCTGTCATCACCGAAATAGCGTCTGGCCATGTCGATGCTTTCCCGGGCGCTCTCGCCATCCTCGGTGATGGAAAAGGTCGGCTTATCCGAATATTTGAGGCTCATGACCATTTTATAGGCATTTCTGTGCTCCAGAGGCAGATCGTAGGGCTCCAGCACGTAGGGGCAGGACAAAGAGAGCTCCTCATTCATCTGAATCAGCTTCGTGAAATTGACAAAATCCTTTCGGGTTCCCAAAAATCTTTTGCCGTTTCTGCGGACGTAGGTGGCGCCGTAGCTGGGCAGGGTGCAGAGGGCCTCGCCTCCCACGGACACACGGTGCCCCGGCGTTTTAAAGCCAAAGCTCTCGGGGGCTGTCTTTAAGGCCTGGGTCACCAGAGCTTCGGGCATAAAGGCCTTCATGTCCGAAATTTTTGCGCCATGTTTTTTAAGCAGCGCCCTGGCCCGCTCAGACCTGACAATCACCCCTGTATTTTTTAAGATGTCCAGGGAATATTCGTGAACCTGCTCACACTCCGTCGCCTTTGAAAATGAATATCGTAACCTCACGTCTCTGCCCTTCCTCACTTTTATTGCACTCTAAAAAAAATCTGGTATCACTGTCTATGATACCAGATTTCTTGAGAGAAATGAACTCACAGAGCTCTTTTCTTAGAATTTTTCGTCTTCAGGCAGATAGCGGTTGAGGATTTCCTTCTGAGTCTTGGTTAAATCCGGCAGCTTGTAGCTTTCAACGCGCTCTTCAATAACCTTGCTGGCGCGCTGTCTGATATCGCCAATTTCATCAAAGATGGGCTGGGGATTACCCGCCTGACGGTTAAAGAGGGTGGTTAAGAAATGCTCCTGACGGTATTCCTTGGGGGTTCTGCCGGAGAGGTAGTTGCCCAGAGGACCGGCCTTCTTGATCTGTTCAAAGACCTTTTCAGCCTTGGTATCGGAGATATCAATACCGCGGTTCAGTCTTAAGAGAATGCGGTTGACCTCTTCATCGAGGACGAATTTTTCGTAGCTGCCCAGGGCGTAGGATTCAAGGATACCCGCATGGTTCAGCACGAAGTCAGATTTGCCCAGGTAGGTGGTCATGAGGATCATGAAGCTTTCAACACCAGCCTGATAGTCGGGCTTCAGGGAGTCGGTGCCGGCGATACCGGTTCTGACGGGCAGCTGATAGTAGCGGCCCAGGGCCAGAGATGACATCTGAATTAACTGAGCCTCCGGTGCACCGATGGAGCAGGCCACGCTGCGCATGTCGGTGGCGGTGGATACGGTGCCGTAGATAACCGGGTTGCCCGGGTTGATGAGCTGGGTTAAAACGATCCCCGCCAGGATGGTGGCGTTGTTCTGAATCACAGAGCCCAAAAGGGAGGCCGGCGCCGTCAGGTTGGTCATGGAGCAGGTGATGATGGTGACAGGCTGTCCCTCTTCCACGAGACCCATGATATTGTCCAGTACCTCATAGGAGTAGCCCAGAGGCGATAAAGCACAGGTATTAGTCAGAAGCACCGGCTTGTCCCAAATATCGTAGAATTCCTTGTAAAGACGGGCGATATCCTTGGCTTCCTGCTTCAAGGATTTGCCGCGGACGTTCATGCTGTTGGCCACGTTGCCGTAGGTCGGCTTCTGAGAATATTTCAGACACATGGCTACCTGGGGCAGGTAGAAGTCGTCTTTAGTTTTGTCTAAATCCGGGGTATCGTAGGCAGAGTTGTTGACAAAGTCAGTGACGTCGCTGGTATCCATGAGCTTCAGGAATTTGACCATGTCGTCCTTCTGAGCCACGCGGTATTCGTCATCCTCAAATAAGAACTTCGGCGGTCCGTAGCAGCCGACGGTCTTGGGACGGAAGCGTTCACCGATGGGGGTTTCGCCCGCTGCGGTGTGTACTGTAAAGGTCTTGGGGGCGGTGGCCAGGGCTTTGTTTAAAAGCTCTTCGTCGATTTTGACAATGCTGCCCTCAACGGTGGCGCCGTGTTTTTTAAATACCTCTAGGGCTTCTTCACAATCGAAGGATACCCCAACTTCCTTTAATACTCTCAGGGAGTATTCGTGCAGTAATTCTACATCTCTGGTGGAAACGTATTTTTCATAAAATCTTCTGTTAACGTACATGGTACACCTCCAAATAAAATCTAAATCACATTTAAAATAAATACATGTATTTCACAATCACAATATATCACGGTGTGCAAAGGTTGTCAATAGAAAAAAGTGATATTTTTTGATTTTCTCCCGGCAATAATTTTGAATTTAAGATTCAAATTCTTATAAACAAGCCCTTTTCTTCATTATAAGCAAAAGTTTTTGCAGGTGCTTTTCGTTTAAAGATATATTTTTACGGTTGCGGCCCCCTCGAAAACATGCTATAATTTCAATTATAAAAGACATGTATTTCTCAAACACTAACCATTAATTGCAATTTCTTTTTCTTCTGATCCATTGTATGTGAAAGGAGGATACTATGAAAAAGTTATTGGGGTCCGTGGACAAAACGATCTTTACAGTCTCTGTAATCATCACCTTGGCCCTGGCCCTCGTCAGCATGTTGTTTACGGCACAGGTCTCTGATATTTTTACAAATATTTTTGACTTCTTTTCCAATCAGCTAGGCTTTGCCTACATTGCCTTTGCCCTGTTCGTCATTATCGCCTGCCTTTTTGTTTCCATCAGCCCCTACGGCAAAATCCGTCTGGGCAAGGATGACGAAAAGCCGGAGTACAGCAATATCAGCTGGTTCTCCATGATCTTTGCGGCGGGCATGGGCATCGGCCTGGTTTTTTGGAGCGTGGCGGAACCCATGAATCACTTTCTCGTACCTCCCTTTGCAGAACCTGGTACCAGCGAAGCTGCCGAGGAAGCGCTAACCTACACCTTCCTCCACTGGGGTGTTCACCCCTGGGCATTGTACGCCGCCGTGGCCCTTCCCATGGCCTATTTTCATTTTAGAAAGGATCTGCCCCTGCTGGTCAGCTCCTCCTTCTATCCATTTTTAAAGGAAAAGGCCCTCAAGGGCGGGCTGTCGAAATCCATCGACACCTTTACCATCATTCTGATTCTCATCGGCGTAGCCACCTCCTTCGGACTGGGCGCCCTCCAGATTCAGAGCGGTATCGATTTTGTCTTTGGTTTATCCGGCGGCAATCTCTTGGCCATTCTTATCGTCATCGTCTGCGCCGTGCTTTTCATTCTGTCCTCAACGGCAGGTGTTGACCGCGGCATGAAGCTTTTAAGCAATACCAACACCGTCATCGTCTTTGCCGTTATGATCTTTGTCCTCGTGGCGGGACCGACCTTGTACATCATGAACATCACCCTGCAAAGCGTCGGCGATTATATCTCTAATTTTATTCCCATGAGCTTCTTCACCGATGCCAGCGGCACGGTGGCAGCCCATACCGGTGAAAACTGGATTGGCACCTGGACCATCTTCTATTGGGCCTGGTGGATCACCTGGACGCCCTTTGTGGGCAGCTTCATCGCCAAGATTTCCCGGGGAAGAACCATCCGGGAATTCGTCTTTGCCATTTTAGGGGTTCCCACCATCATGAGCTGCATCTGGTTTGGCATCATGGGCGGCGCCGGCCTCAACATGGAGCTTACCAATCCGGGCAGCATCATTCAGAACAACGTCGTCGACACCAATAGCACGGTCTTCCAGATGCTCCACCACCTGCCCTTCTCAGGCTTTATCTCTGTGCTGGTCATGCTCTCACTGCTGGTCTTCTTTTTGACCTCCGCCGACGCCGGCGTTCAGGTTGTCAGCACCATGAGCTCCCGGGGCAAGGATAATACAAGCAATCTTATTAAAATTATCTGGGGTGCCATTTTAGGACTTTTGGCCATTATGTTCATCGTCACCGGCGGTCTCTCGGCCGTTCAGTCCCTGTCCTTTGCCTTTAGCTTCCCCTTCCTGATCATCATCTGTCTGATGCTGGCCGGCTTCTTTAAATACCTTCGCAAGGAAGAAAGAAAAAAGTAAATCGACCCTTTACAGGAGGATCTTAACCATGGAACTCAACAAAACCAAAAGAAATATCGTTCTCGTCATTCTGAGCATGATCGCGGGCATCGCCTACCTGGCGCCCCTGATCCGCTTTTCCTTCTACGACCAGATGATCGCCGCCCTGGAGATCACCGACGTACAGCTGGGGACCATCGCCGGTGCCTACGGCCTGTTCAACGTCATCGGCTACCTGCCCAGCGGTATCCTGGCCGAAAAATTCAACACCAAAAAGCTGCTGATCTTATCCTGCGTCGCCATGTGCCTGGTCACGATTTGGTATTCCACCTTCCCGGGCTACACCGCCCTCATCGTCATCCACGCCCTCTACGGCATCTTCAGCGTCGGCACCTTCTGGTCGCCCTATCTTAAAGCCATCAGAAACCTCGGCTCCGAGGAAGAACAGGGCCGTCTCTTCGGCATCAGCGAAGGGCTGCGCGGTATCAGCCAGACCATCGTGGCCTTCATCTGCCTCGGCGCCATGGGCATCTTTGCCACCCAGGCCGCCGGCTTCAGGGTTGTACTGCTGATCAACGCCGTGGTCTTTGCCATTCTGACGGCGCTGGTCATCTTCCTGGTTCCCGATTTCGACAAGGATAAAAAAGCCCCCCAAAAGGCTGCCGCTGAGAAAAAGGAAAGCATGTGGTCCGCCTTCGGGAAGTCCTCGACCTGGCTGTGTATCTTTGTCATCATGTGCGGTTATACCCTGTGGAACACCGCCAACGGCTATATGGGCACCTATTGTACCCGGGTACTCAATATCTCACCGGAGCTGTCCAGTACCCTCTCCATCGTCAGAAGCTACATCATTGTCTTTGTGGCCGGGATCACCGGCGGCATCATCATGGACAAGTTCTCCTACAAGGGCAAGGGGATGTTCTGGGTATTTTTATGCTCCGCCATCGTCGTGGCTGCCATCTTTGCCACCTCGAGGATCATGGCCCTCTGTGTGGCCCTGACCCTGGTGCTGGCCTACCTGGTCAACGTCCTCAAATCCACCTACTGGTCCATCCTCGGTGAAGCCGGGGTGCCCTTGGAATCCACCGGGATTGCCACCGGCATCATCTCCTTCATCGCCCTGACCCCCGACATCTTTGTGGCACCCATCATCAGCCAGTTCTTGGCCTACGGTGAAGGTCTGGGCAACGTGGAGCTCGGCTTTAACATGATGCTGGGCTGGATGTTTGTCTGGTCCATCCTCGGCATTCTCTCGGGCATTCTGCTGAAGCGCCGGGGCATGAAAATCAAGGCCCAGAGGATGAACTAATCGTTTTTGTATCAATTGTGGGAGCTTTCGCAAAATAGATCTCGTATCTATGGCGCAGCTCCTTTTTGTGTGCCAAAAAAAGAAAACGGACCTCCAGAGTGAGATGCTCCCGAAAGTTAGACTTTTGGGCAGACATCTCAGAGCAGCGTCCGTTTTCTATAATATATTCATGATGAGCAGCACTTTAAAACACCTTGACATTTTATCAAAATGCACACGTATTAAGCTTCCAGGCTTAACCCCAGCCCATGATCAGGGCCGCCGGCAGCACGATCACTGCCGCAAAGAAGAACAATGCCGCCACGCTGAAAATTGGGGCCAGCACAAAAACTGCCAGAACCGCCAGATTCCAATGCTTATCCGCAAAGGCCTCCAGCCGTCTTTCAAGGACAGTTTTTTCACCTTCTCTATTTTCATGCCCTTCCTGGAGTATTTTGATAAGTCCCCATAAATATTCTATTTTTCTCCATATTCTTGCAGGCCATACTACCATTGTCTTCCGCCTCCATATACGCTAATATTTTTTCTGTCTTTACTATACGCCTGAGCTGATTAAACTCGGACAAAAAAAACAGACTTTGTATAAAGTCTGCATTAAAATTTGGGGATAAGTTTGATGATGGGTCAATCCTGGCTTTTTTCGGGTGTAGAAATACCCCTAAAGCAGGGTTTATATTTTACTCGTCTACTTTAGGGGTAAGTATACCAAATTTATCCTCTGTATACTAAAAGACAAATTGTGTATTGTTTCTGAGATGATTTAATCCGTTCACTAGATCAACTAACATTTTTAGCCTTTATAATGAACTCTTACATTGAAAATACTCACAAACTTTCGTGCAAGCTTAAAATCTCTTTCCTTTATTTCAAAAATAACATCTTTTTCTTTGAGTTGTAATATCAAAAACCCTCTCGTTGTTATGTTTTTTTCCATCACTTCTCTAGGATTAGAACCAATGTAAGCACCGACAATCCCACCGATTGCATATCCCGCAATCATCCCAATACTCGAAGTTTTCCTTTCACGGTTATACGTGATTTCTTCTTTGATTTCAAAAGACAGTGATTTTATATTTTCACGTTCTATTTTCCACGTGTTACACGTAATGTTTTCAGAAAACAATTTAGGCTTTATTTCTTCTATTTTCAGCATTTTTCTATCATAACTAAGATTAAAAAAGCTATCTTTGTGTTTAGGTGTTAAGCCGCTGACTAAATAAGCACTTACCGGATAAAAATATTTTTCTGGCTTTTTCATTGAAATCTCTCTTCCTTTTATGCACTTATTATAACACACGCAGAATGATCGTCTAATCAAAATCTGAAGGATTGAAGAAACAGTAATTTCTTTCCGAACAATCCGTTTTTTACCATTTGTTTTCCCTGTGCTCATACTTTTTTAGATTTTGCATGCACCTTTTGTCCAAAAAACCACCGTTTCCGGTGGTCATGAATTCTGTTCCTCGATAAAGGCTTTCATCATCTTAGTAAGTTGGCCCGCCTGGCTTACGCCTGCTTTTTCACAGGCTTCTGCAAATACTTCGGTGACTTCTTTTTTCAGCTTGTAAGATTTGGTTATAAGGCCAACTTTCTTTTGGTATTTTCCTGTAGCTATTGTCTGTTTTTTGGGATCACCTATTGGCATTTTTTCGCATCCTCACATTCATTATCTAATCCCACATAAATAGGCTTAGATTTCGGGGTATTTGTGGGTCTGCCCATCTTTTTTCTATTTAAATCACCCCACGGTCTTTCCAAAGCAACCTATAAGCAACCTATATATGATATATTATAAATATAGGGGAACAGCGAGGGCAAGTCTCGCTGTTACTTTAAGCTCTAGCCTTACTTATTTACTAAGTAGGGCTTTTACTTTTTCTTCAAGATCTTCTAACGAATCACTTTCTTTAATCATCAAAAGAAATTGATAAATCATTTTCTGTTCTGTTTCATTTCTTGCAATTTCTGCTTGGTTCATTTCTTTCATTGCGATCTCCTTTCGGCACCCGCCATCGTACTCATAATACTTTTTATTATAATTATATTATATGTTTTACAGTCCAAAAAACAAGAGATTTTTAAGTTTGCCATAAAAAATGCCCGAATGAACGCTTTTTTCAGCATCCTTTAATTTCTAATTATCGTCAAAATTGTCGTCAAATGGCATTTTCAGAAAAATAAAAAAGCCCCGAAACCATTGATTTCATGGGCTTTTTG
>JAUNGS010000059.1 GCA_030524435.1 Eubacterium sp. | reverse complement strand
GGAAGAGGGCGTCGAGGTTAAGCTTTTTTTAGGCAATGAGCTGTATTATGAGCCTGAGCTTATAGGTGCGGTGGAAAGCGGAGAATTTACCACGCTGAACCAGGGCAGCCATTTTTTGGTGGAAACCATGCGCCATGACTCCAATGTCGCGCATGTCCAGGACTTTTTATACAGACTCCACGCCAAGGGCTATGCGACCATTCTGGCGCATCCGGAGCGCTACGACTTTATTCAGCAGGATCCCAATCTTGCCATCGATTTTATCCGCAAGGGAACGCTGATTCAGGTCAATGCCCTAAGCCTCATCGGCTTTTACGGCAGCAGAGCCAAGGAGACGGCGGAGATCATGCTGTCCCACAATATGGTTCAGTTTTTGTCCAGCGATGCCCACAGGGTTAAAAGCTACGAGCTGATGCCCCGGGCCCTGGAGCGGGCCGAGGCGCTGATCGGAGCCAAGAGACTCAAGGCCCTGACCTGGACAAACCCTTCCATCGTGCTGAGCGGTCGGGGGACGGTTCAAACGGATCCCCAGACCTACGCGTCCAAAAGCGAGAAAAAAGGCATCTTTGCCGCGCTGATGGGCGACAAAAGAAAGAAGAAAAGGCGAAAGGATGGAATCTTTTAGATGAACAGACTAAAAAATGCGGCGATTGTAATCCTTGCAGCCGCCTTTGTCGCCATTGTGGCTTTTGGGTTAAAAACCTGGAACAACGAAGGCGTCGCCATGAGCAGCCAGGAGGAAAAGACGGCGGTGGTCTACCAGAGTGCGCCGGAAATAAAGATCACCTCGGACAACCTCTTTACCCCGGAGGGAGTGACCAACACGGCCGTCACCCTAAGCTTCTCCGGATCAAAGCTGAAGGACACCTATTTGAACGGGAAGTCCCTGGAGAAGGCTGAGGAGGCCATGGTGGATAAAGACGGCGCCTACGAGGCGATTGCAGAAACCGAGGAGGGTCAGAAGGTTATCCTGAAATTTACCATTGACAGTAAGGCAGAAATCGATGCGGCCTCGGCCGTCAAGGGAAGCACCCTTAAATCCGAGGCCTATACAGGTGAAATCAAGGCGCCGGAAGTGGGCCCGGTGGTCCAGGCCGTCAGCCCCGCCGACCTTAAAAACGGCGGGACCGTCAGTGCAGAATCGGTGGAAATCGCCTACAGCAGTGCCGACGGCATCGCCTCGGTGACCCTGGACGGCGAGGCCATGGACATCACCGGCAGTGTGATCTCCTACATGTCCGGCGCCCACAGCCTGATGGTTACCGATACCAAGGGCCAGAGCACGGTCTTTACCTTCACCAATACCTACGGAGAAGAATAGGCGGCTTAAAGCTCATATGGAGATGAGTATTTTAAAACAGCCGCAATAAAACCAGTGGAAAGGAGACGCGATTTTCTTATGGAAGAAAATGCTTCAAAGAAAAAAATGAGCACAGGCAAAAAGGCGGCCTTGATTATCCTCGCAGTTGTCTTTGCCCTGATTTTGGCCGGCGGTATTTACGTCTACAGCTATTTCAACAACACAATGAATAAAATGGAAAAGGTCGAGGTCCAGGAGGACAACCTGGGCGTCACCGAGGGCAAGAGCGGCGATATCGTCAATATTGCGCTTTTTGGCATTGATGCCGAGGACGGTGTGACGGGGCGCTCCGACGCCATCATGATCCTGACCCTGGACAACGTCCACAACAGGATCAAGCTGACCTCCATCATGCGCGATTCCTACGTCAATATCGATGGCCACGGCATGGATAAGATTAACCACGCCTACGCCTTTGGCGGGCCGGAGCTGTCCATTAAAACCCTCAACGAAAACTTCGGCCTCAACATCACGGATTTCATGTCCGTCAATTTCACCTCCATGCCGGAAATCATCGACGAGCTGGGCGGTGTGGACATTGAGATCACCGACGAGGAGGCTGCCACAGGACAGATTCCGAATGTCACCGCCTCGGGACTGCAGACCCTCAACGGGGAGCAGGCCCTGGCCTACTCCAGAATCCGCTACGCCACAGGCAACGACTTTAAACGCACCGAGCGTCAGAGAACCGTCCTCAACGCCTTGCTTGTGAAGATCATCCAGCAGCCGGTGACGAGCTTTCCGGGCTATATCAGCCAGCTGGCGCCCTATATCACCACCAGCCTTTCCAATCAGGAAATGATCGATCTGGTGACCAAGTACGGCAGCCTGGCCAAGCAGGGGATTCAGCAGAATCGCTTCCCCCAGGACGGCGAGGCCGAGGGCCAGCTGATCGACGGCGTATACTACCTTGTCTTTGACATCCCCACGGTTCGGGATGCCCTGGATCGTTATATTTTTGAAGATGAAAGCGTGTAGTCAAGCTGCGGCTTCGATTGGAAGAGTCTTTTCCATCGGAGCCGTATTTTTTATTGCCGTAAAATTTTGAACTATTTTGGGGCGAATTGCCGACGGAGAAAGTCTGGGAAGGCAAAAAATTCTCCTATGTAACCGGGAACAAGAGCATCCATCTGGGAACATAGGACTGTTTTTTAAGCGTTAGGTATGGTATAATGATCGTAACTTGAAAAGCATCGGGTGTCCTGGCGCAGTGTCCCGATTTAGCATTTATGTGATTTATCTTCTTGGAAAGCTATGATATAATGACCACAATAAATGCGCAGCAGTCTCAGAAAGGAGCTAAAATGGCAGAAGAATCCTTTACCCATCTGCACGTCCACAGCGAATACAGCCTGTTAGACGGCTTTGGACGAATCGATACCCTGGTGGCAGAAGCGAAAGCCCTGGGCATGGACAGCCTGGCCCTCACGGACCACGGTGTTCTTTTTGGTGCGGTGGATTTTTATAAGAGCTGCCTGAAGCAGGGCATTAAGCCGGTGATCGGCTGTGAGGTTTACGTTGCCCCGAGACGCTTAACCCAAAAAGAGGGGAACCTGGACACCAATCCCTATCACCTCATTTTGCTGGCCGAGAACAACGAGGGCTATAAAAATCTGATGAAGATCGTCTCCGAGGGCTTTATCGACGGCTTTTATTACAAGCCCAGGGTGGATCACGATTACCTCCGGGCCCATAGCAGGGGGATCATCTGCCTTTCGGCCTGTATTGCTGGGGAGATCCCCCAGGCCATTCTCCAGGGACAATTTAAGAAGGCCCAGGAGCTGTGCCAGGTGTATCAGGATATTTTTGGCAAGGATAATTTTTTCCTTGAAATCCAGGATCACAGGCTGCGGGAAGAGGCCCAGGTCAACGAGATGCTCAGGGACTTTTCTGAAAAATTCGACATTCCCCTGGTGGCCACCAACGACGTCCACTACGTCAAAAAAAGCGATGCGGAGCCCCACGATATCTTGCTCTGTATCCAGACAGGCAAAAAGATCCACGAGAAAGATCGAATGCGTTTTCCCAACGACGAATTTTATCTCAAATCTCCCCAGGAGATGTCTAGGCTTTTCATCGATGTGCCCGAGGCCATTGCCAACACCAAAAAAATTGCCGAGCGCTGCAATGTAAGCTTCGATTTGGAAAGCGCCCACCTTCCGGAATTTGCGCTGCCCGAGGGGGAAGAATCGGCGGCCTCCTATTTAAGAAGGCTCTGTCAGACAGGCCTAGAGGAGCGCTACGGTGCGCTGACACCGGAGATCAAAGAGCGGATGGACTACGAGCTCGGCGTCATCGACGACATGGGCTTTAACAATTATTTCCTGGTGGTTTGGGATTTTATCAAGTACGCCAAGGACCACGGGATCATGGTGGGGCCGGGCCGGGGCTCGGCGGCGGGCAGCCTGGTGGCCTACGGCCTCGACATTACTACCCTGGATCCCCTGAAATACAATCTTCTGTTTGAACGGTTTTTAAATCCCGAGCGGGTCACCATGCCAGATATCGACTGTGATTTTTGCTACGAGCGCCGCCAGGAGGTCATCGACTACGTCATTAGAAAATACGGCGACGACCACGTGGCTCAGATCATCACCTTTGGCACCATGGCTGCCAGGGGCGCCGTCAGAGATGTGGGCAGGGCTTTGGATATGCCCTACAACGCCGTGGATAAGGTGGCCAAGGAGATCCCCATGCACCCGGGGCAGAACGTGACCATCGAGGCGGCCAAGGAGGAAAATCCTGAGCTTAAGCGGATGAGCGGCGGAGACCCCGAGGTCAAACGGCTTTTGGATGTGGCCGAGTCCATGGAGGGGCTGGCCAGACACGCCTCCACCCATGCGGCGGGGGTGGTTATCTCCGACAAGCCCTTAATGGAGTACGTTCCTTTGTACAGAAACGGTGACGTCATCACTACCCAGTTCCCCATGGGGCTTTTGGAGGACCTGGGGCTGATCAAAATGGACTTTTTGGGCCTCAGAACCTTAACGGTTATCCGGGATGCCCTGGAGAATATTCGTCACAGCCAGGGCAAGACCATCGATTTAGATACCATCGACTACGCCGACAAAGGGGTTTACGCCATGCTTTCCAGGGGAGAGACCCTGGGGGTATTTCAGCTGGAGAGCAAGGGGATGATCTCCTTTATGAAGGATCTCCAGCCGGAGAATTTCGAGGATATCATCGCCGGAATTTCTCTGTACCGCCCGGGGCCCATGGATCAGATTCCCCGGTACATTGAAAATAAAAAGCATCCCCTGGACATCAGTTACGCCCATCCCATTTTGGAGCCCATCCTCAACGTGACCTACGGCTGTATGGTCTATCAGGAGCAGGTCATGCAGATCTTCAGGGATGTGGCGGGCTTCTCCATGGGACGCAGTGATTTGGTGCGCCGGGCCATGTCCAAGAAAAAAATAGAAGTCATGGATCACGAGGGCGAGGTCTTTATTCACGGAGAGAAGGATGCGGCGGGCAATGTCGTCATCGAGGGAGCCATAAACCGCGGCGTCCCCGAGGCGGTGGCCAAGCAGATCTACGCCGAAATGAAGGATTTTGCCAAGTACGCCTTCAATAAATCCCACGCGGCGGCCTACGCCGTCGTCGCCTACGAGACGGCCTGGCTCAAGCACCATTATCCCAAGGAGTTTATGGCGGCGCTGATGTCCTCGGTGATGGACAGCGAGAAAAAGGTGTCCAAGTACATCCAGGACTGCCGGAAGATGGGCATCAAGGTGCTGCCGCCGGACGTCAACGTCAGCTACGACAAATTTTCCGTTAAAAACGACAAGATCTGCTTTGGCCTCGGGGCCATCAAGGGACTCGGCAAAAACGCCATCCAGTCCATCGTCGATGCCAGAGCCCAGGGGGGAGACTTCAAGAGCTTCCGCGACTTCTGCGAGCGGGTGGATTTGAAATGTCTCAACAAGCGGATGGTCGAGGGATTAATCAAGGGCGGCGCCTTTGATTTTACAGGCAATACCAGGGCACAGCTTTTGGTGGGCTCCGAGAGAATCATCGATCAGGTTCAGCGGGAGAAAAGAGACCGCCTGGCGGGGCAGATCTCTCTTCTGGATCTGGCCGGCGGGGAGACCCTCAAGGAGGAACCCCTGCCCGAGGTGACGCCCTTTACCAAGGAGCAGCGCCTGGCTTTAGAGAAAGATGTGCTGGGACTTTACGTCACCGGGCATCCCCTGGAAAAATACGAGGGTATCCTCCAGGAGCGGACGAATCTCAACAGCGGCATGCTGGACAGCTTTGAGGAGCTGAGGGATTCGGGCATCCGGGACGGCGGCCAGGTGGTGATCGGCGGTCTCATCGCCGACATCAAAAACCAGATGACGAGAAATGGCAAGCTCATGGCCTTTGTGACCCTGGAGGATCTCTACGGTCAGATTGAGGTCGTCGTTTTTCCCAATACCTTAGACAAATACCGTCACCTGCTGGTGGCGGATCAGCCGGTGATGGTCCGGGGGAAAATCAATTACAACGAGGAGATGAACGTCTCCGTGATCTGCGAGCAGATTTACCCCTTAGGTCTTGACAACAGCAGGCCGCCGGCGCCCGGGGCGCCCTCAAAGCCCCAGGAAACACCCAAGGCGGAGGCTGGGGAGAAGAAAATGGTGCTCCACTTCAGGCATTTGGGGGACAAGCCCTTAATCAATCAAATCAAGCCTGTGCTGACCAAATGGCCGGGAAGTATTCCGGTGGAGCTGTACTTTGAGGCAGAGCATAAACGATTCGGCGCAGCCAGGGGCCTGTGGGTTTCCGGCGGCGATGAGTTAATAAAGGAATTGGAAGGAATTCTAGGACAGAATCAAGTGGAGGTAGTTCAATGAAAATTGGTATTTTAACAAGCGGCGGCGATGCGCCGGGGATGAATGCGGCGATCCGGGCAGTGGTGAGAAGTGCGCTGTACCATAAATTTGACGTTTATGGCATCAACCGCGGTTATGCTGGACTTCTGGAAAAAGACATCACACCTTTGAATGTGTACTCCGTGGCAGATATTTTACAAAAGGGCGGTACGATTTTGAGAACCTCCCGCAGCGAATTCTTTACCACAGAGGCGGGCCAGAAGCGCGCAGCGGACGTTTTACAGGAGTATGGCATCGATCACCTCGTGGTCATCGGCGGCGATGGCAGCCTCAATGGCGCCCTGAAGCTGAAGCAGCTGGGGGTCAGTATCGTCGGTATTCCCGGAACCATCGATAACGACTTTGGCGCCAGCGATTTTACCATCGGCTTCGACACCGCGGTCAGCACCGCCATCGACGCCATCGGCAAGATCAGGGATACCACCTTCTCCCACAACCGCATCAACGTTGTCCAGGTCATGGGGCGTACCTGCGGTGACATTGCCCTTTACGCCGGCTTCTCCGTGGGCGCCGAGGCTTTGATTATCCCTGAAATCGAAACGAATTTAGAGGGCATCTGCGGGCGTCTGCTGGCCGGAAAGGACAGGGGCAAGCTCCACAGCATCGTCATGCTGGCTGAGGGCTGCGGCAGCTACCGGGATTACTGCAAGAAAATTGAGGAGCTGACCCAGGTCACCACTAAGGGAACCAACCTGGGCTATATCCAGCGCGGCGGCTCCCCCTCCCATTTCGACAGAAATCTCGCGGGCTTCATGGGCTACAAGGCGGTGGAAACCATCGTCGAGGGCAACACCGGCGTGGTCATCGTCCAGCGCAAGGGTGAGTACAAGGCGGTTCCCTTAGAGGAAGCCCTGGCGACCCCCAAGGTCTTCAGAAGAGACATGTATAAGATTTCTAAGATGCTGTCCATCTAGTTTGGTCAGCGGTCATGAGTTTATAGAATAAAAGAGAGGTTTTAAAATGAAAAAAACGAAAATGGTCTGTACCCTCGGCCCGGCAACGGATTCAAAGGAAGTTCTGAGAGGCATGATCAAGGGCGGCATGAATGTGGCCCGTCTGAATTTCTCCCACGGGAGTCATGAAGAACACGCCGCCAGAATCGCCATGGTTAAGGAAATTCGCAAGGAGCTCCGCATTCCCGTGGCCATCATGCTGGACACCAAGGGTCCGGAAATTCGTACCGGCGATCTGAAGGAAGGCAAGGTTGCCCTGGAAAAGGGCAATAACATCGTCCTGACCACCGAGAGCATTGTGGGCGATGCCAGCCGTGTCAGCGTCAGCTACGACGGTCTGCCCCAGGATCTCTCCGTGGGCAACAAGATCCTTATCGACGACGGTCTCATTGAGCTCAACGTCGACCGCATCGAAGGAACCGAAATCTATTGCAGCATCGACAACGGCGGTATGCTGGGCTCCAAAAAGAGCGTCAACATTCCCAATGTCGAAATCAACCTGCCGGGCCTGACCCCCAAGGATGAAAGCGACCTGCTCTTCGGTATTGAACAGAAGGTAGACTTTGTGGCAGCTTCCTTTGTCAGAAAGCCCCAGGACGTCATCGCCATCCGCAAGGTTTTGGAAAACAACGGCGGCGGCAATATCCAGATTATCTCCAAAATTGAAAATCGCGAAGGCGTTGAAAAAATCGACCGCGTGCTGGCGGTTTCCGACGGGATTATGGTTGCCCGAGGCGACCTGGGTGTAGAAATCCCGGCTGAAGAGGTGCCGCTGGTTCAGAAATCCATCATCAAGAAATGTAACCTGCTGGGCAAGCCTGTCATCACAGCGACCCAGATGCTGGACTCTATGATCAGAAATCCCCGGCCGACCCGTGCAGAGGTAGGGGATGTTGCCAACGCAGTCTTCGACGGTACCGACGCCGTTATGCTGTCCGGCGAAACAGCTGCGGGCTCCTACCCGGTTCAGGCCGTTGAAACCATGGCCAATATCGTAGAAAAAACAGAGCGCTCCGATGAGTACAAGAGCCGCAAGAAGCCGGAACACGGCGAGCTGACCATCACCAACGCCGTCAGCGAAGCCGGGGTTCAGATTGCGAAGAATCTGGGTGCGGCGGCGATTATCGCGGCGACCTCCTCCGGTCATACCCCGAGAATGATCTCCAAGTACCGTCCGGACTGTACCATTCTGGGCGTCAGCGACAAGGTCAGCACCGTCCGCAGATTGACCCTGTCCTGGGGTGTCTACTGCATCTACCTAGACGAGCTCACCGACACCGACTCCATGGTATTGGATACGGTTCAGGCGGCCGTTGAGCTGGGCTGCGTCAAGCTGGGGGATCTGGCGGTTATTGCAGCTGGTGTGCCGCTGGGTGTCCAGGGCAACACCAACATGATCAAGGTTCACACCGTGGGCAACGCCATCATGAGCGGCGTGGGTATCGGCGAGGTGCCGGTAACAGGCTACGCCAAGCTCATCAATGAGGACAACGCTGCGGAATTCCAGGAAGGCGATATCCTGGTGGCCAAGGCTCTGACCCCCGAAATCTCCTGGGTACTGGATAAGGCTGCGGCCATTATCACCGAGGAAGGCGGCCTGAGCTCCGAGGGCGCTATCGCCGGCCTCCACTACAATATTCCGGTTATTGTGGGCGTTCAGAAGGCCCTTGAAATCATCGGCCACGGCAAGCTGATCTCCGTAGATCCCAAGCGCGGTATGGTTTACCAGGGCAAGGTTCGTATGGTATAAATAAAAATAAAGACAGGGTCCTTCTGTGACCTCGCCTTTAGCTTTAAAACAAAGAGCCCCCGAGGTTCAGATTTATTGAAATCTGCTTCAGGGGCTCTCTTTTTATTTGATATTGTAGTCGATTTTGAAAACAGTGGGGGTGCCGCCCTTGCCGCCGCCCTTATCGGGGCTGAGGTCCTCGTCCCCCGGAGATTTTTCCGCAGAAAAATAGATGGTGGATTTGTAGGGGTGGGCGATGATCTCGGAGGTCAGGGTCAGGGGCGCCGTGATTTGCAGCTGATTTTTGCCGTTGCTGTCCATGATCCAGATGGACTGGGAGGACTTGCTGTTGGTGCTGGAGTATTCAGAGAAAAGCACCTGATCCCCCGAGGCTGTCGCAGTCACCGAGGTGAAATTGCCCTTGGCGATGGCGGTGGGGGTGCTGTAATTGTTGACGTTGCAGCGCATCATCTCCCGGCTGCTGCCGTTCAGCTTGATGTAAAACAGCAGGCCAGAATCGGCATTCAAATCAAAGTCCAGCACATTTTCATCGATCAAGGCAGAGGTGAGGACTGTCTCGCCAGCCTTGAGCTCTGAGCGGTAGAGATTGGTCTTGTTCTCATCCGACGGCGACTTTGCCGTGTAAAGCACGGTTTGAGATTCCGGCAGATAGGCCACCTGCTGGATATCCAGATTGTAGGTGGTGCTGTAGACCTCGTGTCTGCCGTTGGCGTCGGCAAAGATGAGGCTTCGGCTGCTGTCGGTGTAGAGCACCTGGCTGTCGCTGATGGTGTAAAAGGCGGCGTTGACGCTTTCCTCCTGGGAGGAGATGGTCCGGGTGGTGCTCTTGTCGATGGAGGTCCACACCAGCTGCTTGGCAACCGGCGAATTCTCGGCGTCGGTTTCCTCTACATAGAAAATTCCCTGGGCATAGGGATCAAAGGCAGCGGCGACCTGGCTCTTTTCAGAGGAAAGGAAGCTGGTCAGACGATTGCCCTCCTCGGTAAAGCGCAGCAGATCGACGTTGTAGCTGACCGGCGTGGTCTGGGTGGGATTCAAGATCAGCAGGGTGGAGCCATCGTAGGAAATATCCTGGACGCTGCCGGTGCCGATGGCTTCGTAGGCCAGAATCTCGATATCATTTTGGGAGGCGCTTGAAAGCCAGCTGCGCTGGTCCAGCACCAGGGGCTTGTCCTCGGGAATCAGCACGCTTTTGCAGCCGCCGCAGACAAGGCTCAGGGCCAGAAGGCCAAAGGTCAGGATTTTAGTTTTCATTTTCATTGTCGCTGCCTCCGTAAACTGCTTTTTGAATGATGGGGATGCTGACGGTGATGTTGGTGCCCTCGCCGACGTGGCTGTCGATGGTGATTTCGCCGTCGTGCTTCTTGACGATTTCCCGGACAAGGTAGAGGCCGAGGCCGGCGCCGCCCTCACCCTCGCTGTGGGCGCGGTCCTCCTCAACCCGGTAGAAGGCGTTGAAGATGCGCTCTTGCTCCACCTCGGAGATGCCGACGCCGTAGTCTCGGATGGAGACGACGATATTGTCATCCTCGGCGGTGGAGACCACGTCTATGATATCGCCGCGGTCCGAGTACTTGATGGCGTTGTGGATGATATTGATGAAGAGCTGCTGGAGCCTGTCGTAATCCCCCAGAACCTCGGGGAGCTGCTCGTCGGATTTGTAGCTGATCTCGATCTCCTTCTGGGCTGCCTTGATGCGCATGCGGTCGATGAGCTCCAGAAGCAGGGCCTTCAGATCCACGTTGGTCTTTTTAAAGTCAAATTCCGGCTTGTCAAATTGGCTGGCGTTGAGGAGGTCATCCACCAGACGCAGCAGCCTGTGGCCCTCCCGGTTGATGTTGTTCAGGGAGCGGTTTAAAATATCGGGATCCACTACCTGGCGCCTTGTGAGCATGTCGGTGTAGCCGATGATGGTGGTCAGCGGTGTCCTGAGCTCGTGGGAGACGGAGCTGATAAATTTCTTCTGCTCGTTCTGGAACTGCTTGGTGGCGGTGATGTTCCGGATGATGATCATGTAGTTTTCTTCATAGCCCACCTCCCGGATGGGACTGCCGATGATCAAAAGGTTGCGGTCGTTGCAGTCGATCTCCTCGGAGATGTGATCCTTGCCGTTTTTCAGATCGTCAAACATATCCCTGAGGAAGGACTGGTACTGAAAGTCGTAGATGGTCTTGGGATTGCTTACGTTGAAATAGGTCTTGATGTAGGAGTTGGAGGTGATGATATCTCCGGCCTTGTCGATGGCCAAAAGGCCGTCGTCGATGGAGGCCAGAACGCTGGCCAGACGCTTTCTCTCGGATTCCAGCTGGACAATGACATTGTTGATATTCCTGGACATCTGGTTAAAGACGTTGGTGAGGTCGCCGATCTCGTCGTTTTGGGCGTAGGAAACCTTGACGTTGTAGTTCCCCTGGTTGATCTCGTTGGAGATTCTGGTCAGGTCCTTGATGGGCTGAACAAAGTGCTTGGAGAAGGAGAGGGCGGCCACCGTTAAAATCAGCAGGCCCAGAACACCGCCGACAATAAAGAACAGGGTGCAGAGGGACAGCAGAGCTTCCATGTCCTTGAGGGAATAGATAAAGCCCACAAAACCCACCAGCTCGTTGCCCACGGTTAAGGGACTGACGTAGTACAGGGTGCGGACCTCGTCGATATTCTTGAGGGTCATAACCGGCGCCAGGCTGTTTTTGGACAGCTCGATTTCCTCGGTGAGAAAGTTTTTATCCTGGGTGGAGACGGAGTCGGCGATGGGGTTGCCGGCGTGGTCAAAGAGCAGCGTCCGGCTGTTTTCCATCTGGGCGATCTCCCGGCAGAGCTGGGTGCCCCGGTCGATAAACAGGTTTTCGTTGTCGGTGCCGCTGTTTTGATTGCCCAGGGACTGGCTGACGTAGAGGGAGGCGTCCTGGCTCATGTCGGCCAGGCGATCCCTTGCATTTGAGATGTACTGGTAGGTGATGCCCTGGATGGCAAAAAAGATGACAAAGAGGAAGGTGATGACAAAAAAGGCGATGTTGTAGCTCAGCATGCGCCCGCGATAGGTGAGCTGCATCACAGTTTCCTCATTTTATAGCCGATGCCGAAAACTGTCTGGATAAATTTATTGGGCTGGGTATCGATTTTGCGGCGAATTCTCTGGACGTGCATGTCCACAGTCCGGGTATCGCCGTAGTAGTCGTAGCCCCAGATTTTTTCAAGCAGGGCGTCCCGGGGGAAAACCTGCTCCAGGTTGGAGGCCAGCAGGTAGAGCAGGTCGAACTCCTTGGGGGTCAGGTGAACCTCCTTGCCGTCCAAGAGCACCATCCGCTCCTCGGGCATGATGCTTAGAGGGCCGTTGGTGATGACCGTGTCCTCCTTCTTGGCGGCGGGAACCTTCTTGGCCCGGCGCAGGTGGGCCTTGATTCGGGCCAAAAGCTCCCGGTTGTCGAAGGGCTTG
>JAUNGS010000058.1 GCA_030524435.1 Eubacterium sp. | reverse complement strand
TCGACGGCAAAATTTTGAAAAACCTCATGCAGAAGCTGAAGAAGGCTCACCCCTACGAGGAGATGGCCTATGATCTCTACCCCCTGGAAAACGGCGAGATCATCAATCAAAACGGCCTGGGGAAAATCGGCCGGCTGAAGACGCCTACAGACAGCGAGACCTTCATCGCCCATGTCAAAAAGACCTTGGATCTCGAATGGCTTCGGGCCACGGGCAATCCGCCTGAAAAGATCTCCCGGGTGGCGCTGTGCACCGGCAGCGGCGCAGAGTTTATCGGCCTGGCCAAGGTCAAAAAGGCCGACGTCTACATCACCGGCGATCTGAAATACCACGACGCCCAGCGGGCCGTGGAGAACAATCTCTGGGTCATCGATGCAGGGCATTTCGGCACGGAGAAAATGGTGGTGGATCTTTTGGCTGACATCTTGGCCAAAAGCCTTGCAGACCGGGGTGTCTCCTGGGTGGCATCCTCGGTGAACCGGGATTTTATCCGGTGCTATTAAGGAAAATAAGGAGATAACCAATGAGCATATTAGTTTGCGGCGGCGCCGGTTACATCGGATCCCACGTGGTCCAGGCGCTGCTGGATAAAAATTACGAGGTTGTGGTGCTGGACAATCTGTCCACGGGGCACCGGGAGTCGGTGCCGGATAAGGCAGTCCTCGAGGTGGCCGACATCCGCGATTACGCAGCCCTAGAGCGCGTTTTTCTGCGCCATCAAATCGACTGCGTCATGCATTTCTGTGCCAACTCCCTGGTGGGCGAGAGCATGGAAAAGCCCATCGAGTACTACGACAACAACGTCGGCGGCACCCTATGTCTTTTGCGGGCCATGATCAACAACGATGTCAAGCGCTTCATTTTCTCCTCCACGGCGGCGACCTACGGCGAGCCCGAGGAGGTGCCCATTGTGGAGGATACGGTGAAATGTCCCACCAACACCTACGGCGAGACGAAGCTGGCGGTGGAGAAGATGCTGCACTGGATGGCTGTGGCCTACGGCTTGAAGTACAAAATCTTCCGCTATTTCAATGCCTCGGGGGCCCACCCCGACGGTGAGATCGGCGAGGACCATTCGCCGGAAACTCACCTGATTCCGCTGATTTTAAAGACGGCCCAGGGCATCAGAGACAGGATTTACGTTTTCGGGGATGACTATCCCACCGCAGACGGCAGCTGTATCCGGGACTACATCCACGTGCTGGACATCGCCCAGGCCCACATCCTCGGCATGGAGGATCTGGCCGCCGGCGGGGAAAGCGACGTCTACAACCTGGGCAATGGCAATGGCTTTTCTGTGCTGGAGGTCATCGACAAGGTCAAGGCCGTCACCGGCAGGGACTTTGCCGTGGAAATCGCCGACAGACGCCCCGGGGATCCGGCGGTGCTCATCGCCAGCGCCCAAAAGGCCAAGGAAAAGCTGGGCTGGGAGCCGGTGCATTCGTCTTTGGAAAATATCATCGCCACAGCCTGGAATTGGCATCAGAAGCATCCCCAGGGCTACTAGGATGTATTAAATAAAATGCTTGAAAATTTTTGCGTCAAAAGCGTGTATAATTAAAGCAATAATGATTCTGCCTATCGAGGACAGGAGAGGAGTAAAATATGAAGAAGTTATTAACGGGAAACGAGGCCGTTGCCCGCGGCGCCTGGGAGGCCGGCGTTAAGTTCGCAGCGGCCTATCCGGGAACGCCGAGTACGGAAATTCTGGAGAATATTGCAAAATACGGGGAAATCACCTCGGAGTGGGCGCCCAATGAAAAGGTGGCGGTGGAGTCTGCCGCCGGGGCCTCCATTGCGGGGATCCGTTCCCTGTCGGCCATGAAGCACGTCGGCGTCAACGTGGCGGCGGACCCCATGTTCACCTTTGCCTATCTGGGGGTCAACGGCGGGTCGGTCATCATCAGCGCCGACGAGCCGGGAATGCACTCATCCCAGAACGAGCAGGACAACCGTCACTATGCCCGCCACGCCAAAATGCCGATGTTCGAGCCCTCGGACAGCCAGGAGGCCAAGGACATGCTCAAGGATGCCTACAACATCAGCGAGACCTACGACTGCCCGGTGCTCTATCGAATGACCACCCGGGTCTGCCACTCTAAATCCATTGTGGAATGCACCGACCGCCAGGAGGTCCAGGACAAGCCCTACGTCAAGGATATTTTAAAATATTGCCCCTTGCCGGCCCACGCCCGGGTGATGCAGGTCAAGCTGGCTGAAAACATGAAAAAGCTTGAGGCCTACAGCAACGAGAGTCCCTGGAATTACATCGAGGACAACCATCAGTCTGTGGGGGTCATCGGCTCCGGCGCAGCCTTCCGCTACGCCAAGGAGGTCTTTGGGGACACAGCATCCTATCTGAAAATTGGCTTCTCCTATCCCATGCCCCTGGGTCTGGTGAAGGAATTTGCCCAGAAGGTAGAAAAGATCTACGTCTTTGAAGAAAATGATCCCATTATGGAGACGGAAATCAAGGCCGCCGGCATCGACTGCATCGGCAAGGATGTGCTGCCGGCCATGGGTGAGCTGACCCCCGACAGAATCCGGGAAGCCATCTTTGGCGAGGCCCATCCCCAGATCGAGGGCGACGCCGACAAGGTGGTCAATCGTCCCCCGGCCTTCTGCGCCGGCTGTCCCCACCGCGGTATTTTCTACGAGCTGGGACGTCTGAAAAAGGTTATGATCTTCAGCGATATCGGCTGCTACTCCCTGGGCTTAACGCCGCCCTACAACGCCACCGACGCCATGATCTGCATGGGCGCCAGCATCAGCGGCGGCCACGGTGTGGCCAAGGCCATGGCCATAAAAAACGAGGACACCAAGGTCGTCTCCGTCATCGGGGACTCCACCTTCTTCCACTCTGGCCTCACCAGCCTCATGGACGTGGTCTACAACAAGAGCAACGTCCTGACGGTTATTCTGGACAACAGAATCACCGGGATGACGGGACACCAGGAAAACCCGGGCAGCGGCTTCGACCTAAAGGGCGAGGCGGCGCCGATTATGGATATTGAGACCATCGTCAAGGCCCTGGGCGTGAAAAACGTGCGCACCGTCAACCCCAACAATTTAGAGGAAACCAAGGCAGCTCTGGACTGGGGTCTGGCCAACGACGAAGCCAGCGTCATCATTACCCGCTGGCCCTGTGCCCTAAAACGCTTCTCCCAGGCTGACAAGCAGGAGTTCCCGGAAGCCTTTAAGCGCCACTGCAAGGTTGACACCGACGTCTGCGTGGGCTGTAAAAAGTGTCTGAAATCCGGCTGTCCGGCTTTGGCCTTCAACTCCATCATCCCCAAGAAGTCCGGTATCATCGCCGAGGACTGCCTGGGCTGTGAGGTCTGTCTGCAAATTTGCCCGGTGGGCGCTATTTCTGTAGAGGAGGAAGCCTAAGATGAAGACGAAAAATATTTTATTGGTGGGCGTCGGCGGTCAGGGAACCATCACGGCGGCCAAGCTTTTGACCACCGGTCTCATGGAAGCCGGCTACGACGTTAAGATGAGCGAGATCCACGGCATGAGCCAGCGCGGCGGCTCCGTATCCTCCCAGGTGCGCTACGGCGACGACGTTCAGTCGCCGGTCATCGAGGCGGGGACGGCGGACGTCATCGTGGCCTTTGAAAAGATGGAAGCCTTAAGGTATATTGACTACCTGAAGAAAGACGGCAAAATCATCGTCAACGACACGGAAATCTGGCCCCTGCCGGTGGTCATCGGCGCCAAGACCTATCCCGACGAGATCCTTGAGACCCTGAAGCAAAAAGCCGACGTTCAGGTGATGAACGCCTCTGGGCTGGCTGAGGAGCTGGGCAATCACAAGGTGACCAACGTGATTCTCATGGGGGCTGTCATCAAGTCCATGGGCCTTGAGGACATCGACTGGCAGACCATCATCCGTCAGAACGTCAAGGAAAAATTTGTGGAGCTGAACATCAAGGCCATCGGCGTCGGCATGGACGCGGTGTAGGCCATGGCAAAAAGTAAGAAGGACACGGAAAATTATAAGTTCTTTCAGCATCGCGACTGTGAGTATTTTCCCTGTCACGCCACAAAGGATATTGAGAATTTTAATTGTATTTTCTGCTATTGTCCCCTCTACGCCCTGGGCAGAAACTGCGGCGGCGGCTTCAAGTACACCGACAAGGGTGTGAAAAACTGCGAGGCCTGTCTTTTTCCTCACAAGCGGGAGAATTACGACGCGGTGATTGAAAAGGTCATGCTGCTCATTGACCAGGTGAGGGAGCAAGGGGAAGACTAGGAGCGCATTGATGAATATTGTAGGAATTGTGTGTGTGGTGGCGGCCTATTTCATTGGAAATCTGGACTTTGCCTATATTGTGGTCAAGGCCGTGCGGGGTGAGGACGTCCGCAATTACGGCAGCGGCAATGCCGGAACGACCAATGTCCTCAGAACCATGGGATTAAAATACGCCGTACCGGTTTTCGTGCTGGATGCCCTTAAGGGCTCGGTGGTCATTGTGGCCACCCGGCTTTTGGGCCTGGCCGACGCCTGGACCGTGGCCTCCGGCATCGCCGTGGTCTGCGGCCATAACTGGCCTGTTTTTCTGGGCTTCAGAGGCGGTAAGGGAACGGCGACCTCCATCGGGGTATTCTTATTTTACGACTGGCGGGTGGCGCTGATCAGCATTGCCATTGGACTTGTCGTCCTGGTGATTTTCAAGATGGTTTCGTTAACCTCCATTGTTGGCATGGTTTCTCTGCCCATCGTCTACCTGGTGCTCTGCGGCCTTGCCCTGACGCCGGGGGTGATCTTTGCCCTGTTCCTCTGCTGCTCGACGGTGTTCCAGCACCGCACGAATATCGTCCGCATTGCCTCTGGCACCGAGAGCAAAATCGGCCAGAAGGTCAAGATGGGCGACGGTGAGAAAAAATAATCCGACAACAGTCATCGGCCCGGGATGCCAAAAAAGCTTGGCGGTCCGGGCCGATTTTTTATGCTGATTTTTTTGTCAATGCAGAAAAATATTTGGGATTGTGAAAATCTTGGCACAAAAAATAAAAACCAAAAAGTGACGATGATTACAGCAAAAAAATACAAACAAAACAGGGAATCTATGGTATAATAGGTTCCGGTGCATATGATGTGCCAAATAGTATCAAACAACCAGCCGCAGCACAAGATGTTGCGGCTTAATTTAGCAAAGGAGCCGATTGTGAAAGCACTCAACGATTTATTCAAAAGACACTTTACCAGTGAGCTTGAGAACAGTGACAAAACCGTCTATGACCTCTTCCAATGGCAGAATGTGGACGTTATTCTGACAAATTATCAGACCGGTGAGGTGATCATCGAGATGAAGGATCTGGAGTTTCCGGCGGAGTACTCCCAGAATGCCTGCAATATCATCGCCAGCAAATATTTCAGAAGAAGGGGGATTCCCAACGGTCTGGGCTACGAGCACAGCATGCGCGAGGTGGCGGACCGCATGGTTGGCTTCTGGGCCGATGCCCTGAAGGAAGAGGGCATCATTGAAAATGACAGCCAGTGGCAGATTTTTTACGACGAGCTGGTCTACGCCCTCTTAAAGCAGATGTGGGCGCCCAATTCACCCCAGTGGTTCAACACCGGCCTCAAGCGCAGCTACGGCATCGGCGGCGATAAGGATGACCTCTACTACTACGACGAAGCCACCGGTCAGATCGTTGAGTCCGAGGATCGCTACACCAGAACCCAATCCAGCGCCTGCTTCATTTTATCTATTTCAGATCAGCTGTTGGGCAAGCACTCCATCTCCGAGCACTACGTCAGCGAGACCAAGCTCTTTAAGGGCGGCTCCGGTGTGGGCACCAACTTCTCCAATCTCCGGGGCATCAACGAAAAGCTGTCCAGCGGCGGCCAGTCCTCGGGGATGATGAGCTTCCTCCAGGGGCTGGACAGAAACGCCGGCGCCATCAAGTCCGGCGGCACCACCAGACGGGCGGCCAAGATGGTTATCGTCGACATCGACCATCCGGAAATCGAGGACTTCATCGACTGGAAGGTGAAGGAGGAGGACAAGGTCAGAGCCCTGGGCAAGATGGGCTACGACACCTCCATGGACGGCGAAGCCTACCGCACCGTGGCGGGGCAGAACTCCAACAACTCCGTGCGTCTCAACAAGGAATTCATGGACGCCGTCTTAAACTTAGAGGACGAGCCGGATCACAAGATGACCTTAAAGGGCCGGGTGGACGCCTCGGTGGACCGTGAGGTTCCCGTTAAGGAATTGTGGCAGCGGATCAATCAGGCCGCCTGGGCCTGTGCCGATCCGGGCCTGCAGTTTGACGATCTCTTCAACGCCTGGCACACCTGTCCCGGCGGCGAGGACGGCGACGTCACCAAGAAGGAAAACCGCATCAATGCCACCAACCCCTGCTCAGAGTACGCTTTCTTAAACGATACGGCCTGCAACCTGGCCTCCATCAATATTTTCCGCTTCTACGATCCGGAAACCGGAAAAATCGACATCGAGCGCTTCTCCCACCTGGCGGGTCTGGTTCAGCTGGTGCTGGAGGCTTCCATTTACTGGGGTCAGTTCCCGACCCAGGACGTGGCCAGAAAGAGCTTCCTCTTCAGAACCACGGGCTTGGGGCTGGCCAATGCGGCCTCCCTGTTTTTGGCCCTGGGCTATCCCTACGATTCCGACGAGGCCAGAAACCTCATTGCGGCCCTAACGGGGATTATGACAGGCCACTCCTACTTTGTTTCGGCCATGATGGCAGGCAAGGTCGGCGCCTTTGAAAAATATCAGATCAACAGCGAACACATGAAGCGGGTCATCAGAAACCACAGCCGTGTGGCGGGCTATCTCACCGACGACTACGAGGACATGCCCTACGAGCCCATGAAAATTGACCACGAGCTGCTTTTATCCATGGGCTTTGAGAACATCAGCAGCCGTATCAAGGACGCCTGGAAGGAAGCCATCGAGTACGGCGAGGCCTACGGCTACAGAAACGCCCAGGTCAGCGTCATCGCCCCCACGGGCACCATCTCCTTCGCCATGGACTGCGGCGCCACCTCCATCGAGCCCTTTTATAACCACGTGGTCTTTAAAAAGCTGGTGGGCGGCGGCTCCATGGAAATCGTCAACCCCGTCATGGAAATGGCCCTGGAGCATCTGGGCTACGATTCCAAGGAGATCGGCGATATTTTAAGCTATATCCTGGACAAGGACGATCAGGGCTACCTGCGCCACGACAGCCTGGCCGGTGCGCCCCACCTGAAGCCCGAGCATGTGGCGGTCTTTGACACGGCCAACACCATCCGTCCCGAGGGTCACGTGCTGATGGTATCGGCCATCACCCCCATGATCAGCGGTTCCGTATCCAAAACCGTCAACCTGCCCAACGACGCCGACGTGGAGGATCTAAAGAAGATCCACCTGCTGGCCTACACCACTGGCACCAAGGCCATCGCCGTGTACAGAGACGGCTGCAAGGCCTCCCAGCCCCTAAGCTCCGGCAAAAATGAGGATCACGAGCGCAAGCTCTCCGACTGCAGCTACAACGAGCTTTTACAATACGCTGAGGAATGCACCAAGGGCGTGCCCAAGAGAAGACGGCCCGAGGGGATGCGCATGAGCAGAACCCACGCCGCCAAGATTGGCGACATCGAGCTCTACATCACCATCGGCTTCTACGACGACGGCAATATCGCAGAGATCTTCGTGTCCACCGACAAGGACGGCACCGTGGTCAAGGGACTTTTGGCCTCCCTGTCCAAGTCCATCTCCAACATGCTCCAGTACAATATCCCGCCGGAAAAAATTTCCATCATGCTCCGGGGTCAGACCTACGAGCCCTCGGGATTTGTACAGCGTCATCCCTACATCAAGTACGCCTCCTCAATTTCCGATTTGATCTCCAAGGTCATCGACATCGAGTGCGGCGACTTCTCCAAGTGCCAGATCAAGCCCAAAAATCTGGTGAAGCGGGTGGACGCCGGCGTCGTTGTGCCGGAAACCACCGAGGTATATCCCAAAAAGGATGTGGAGGGCGAAAAGCTCTACGGTGAGGTGTGCAGCCAGTGCGGCAGCACCAACATGGTCAGAAACGGCACCTGCAAGGTCTGCATGGACTGTGGCACCACCACGGGGTGCTCCTGATAAAAGAAAAAATTTAATGGTGTAAATTTCCGCCGAATTAATCGTGAAGGTTGGTTCGGCGGTTTTTTCTTGCACTGGAATTTGGGAATGTGATATAGTGGTACAAAAGGTGGTGAAGAAATGCTGCATGTCGAACGCAGAAAAGAAATACTCAATAAAATCCTCAAGGAAGGGTCCGTCAAGGCCGACGCCCTGGCGAAGCACTACAAGGTCGGTGTGCCGACCATCCGGAGGGATTTGAAATATCTGGCCGCAGAGTACGGCATAGAGCTGACCTACGGTGGCGCCTACGCCAAGGAAAGCATGGCTGGGCAGACCACGGTGGAAATGAATATCGCCCAGAAAAAGCTCCAGAATTTGGAGGAGAAGCGGATTATTGCCCAGAAGGCCGCAGGGCTCATCGAGGATGGCGATACCATCGCTTTAAATTCGGGAAGCACCGTGGAGCTGATCCTCGATTATCTGGAGGATATCAATAACCTAAACGTGATTACGCTGTCCTTAAATGTGGCCTTCAAGGCTTCGACCATCAAGGGGGTTAATGTGTTTATGCCCGGAGGCCGACTGAGAAGTATTTCCGGCGCCTTCCACGGAAGAAGCGCCGAGGAATTTTTAAGGCAGTTTAATATCGACAAGGCCTTTATGGGTGTTTTGGCGGTTTCCATAGCCAAGGGGGTAACCCACAGCTCCTTGGAGGAAATAGAAATCAACCAGACTCTGGCAGAAATCAGTCAAAAATGCTATCTCATGGCAGACCATACCAAATTTGACAAGGTTTCTCTGGCCAAGATGTTTGACCTTAATATCTTTGACGCCTTCATTGTCGACGGCCAAGAGCCGGAGATTTACAGAGAGTATGCCAGAAATAATGGTATTGCTGTTATATAATGATACCAGGGTCAAAAGGTTATAAAATCCGATGCGAGCGCACTTGTAAGAGGATTTTGACCTCAATATCATATAATTAAATATTTTTTAGTTTTATTAAACGCATTGTGTGGCAAGAGCTTGTCGTGCAGTGTGTTTTTTACGTCAAAAAGCTATCGCTAACCTGTGAAACAAATTTTGCTACGTCATCGGGAGGATTTTCTGCATATAGAAGTCCATAGAGGGAATAGTATTCCCATTCCACAGGGATACTGATCAGGGCGGGATGAATATCCTGCCAGCATTCTAGGATAAGTAAAACCTTGTTGGTTTCTGCGCAGCGGTTAAAGACGGAAATGTCGTAAAACTGCGGCGTATCCTCAATTTGAATGGCGGGGTGATTTTGGACCAAATCCCCGCGAATAATGTCGTTGATTTCAGAGTCTCCCTGTTTTACCATCATCAGGGTTTCCCCGTATAGATCAGAAATTTTCAACCGCTTTTTCTGGGCCAGACGGTGATTTCTGGATACGGCACACATTTTTTTATAGCGGCCGAGGGGAAGCATATTGCATTGGTTTAGCCAGAGCTTAGAGTCACAGACGGCCAGGAGAAAATCAAATTTTCTCCCCAGCTGAGCAATTTCAGAGAGAATGCCCTCGTGGTTGTCCTCAAAGGGCACAAGGTGCAGCTTATAATCTGGGAACGCTGGGCTAACCTTGTACCACAAATCCATAAAGGGCTTTGCCGGATTAAGCATGGAGGTGCCAACGCAGAAGGTTTTGTCTTGCGCATTGAGGGCAAGGCGCGCATTTTCTATGGATCGTTGGGAGTAGTCGAATAAAAATTTTGCGTCTTTATAAATGCAGTCTCCGGCTGGGGTTAAATGGACGCCCTGGGGAGAGCGGGTTAAAAGCTTCAGATTAAGATGTGCCTCCAGGGCATTGATCTGCTTCATGATGGCTGTGGAAGAAATAAAAAGCTTCTCGGCGGCCTTGGTAAAGCTGCCGCAGTCTGCAACACAGACAAATACGGTTAATTGTGGGTTAAACATCCTGTTGCTGCTCCTTAGGGTATTAACTATACGTTGATACGATGGTAACATACAGGAGATTCCCTGTAAAGAAAAATACAATTATAATAAAGGACAGGAAAAAGAAGGGAGCGATAAAAATGGCTTGTTTAATTGCTTTTTATTCCCGGGAACATGAAAATTATGTCAACGGGACGATACAGAACCTTGAGGTGGGCAATACCGAAATTGCAGCTGGTATGCTTCAAAAGTTAACAGAGGGTACAATGTTTAAAATTGAACCTGTTCAGCCCTATGCCAAGGGCTATAATGACTGCATTGCCCAGGCCCAGTCGGATCAGCGGCGAGATGCCAGACCGGAGCTGAAAGGCTATCCCGAAAGTATAGATGACTACGATGTGATTTATCTGGGATTTCCCAATTATTGGAACACCATGCCAATGGCGGTATTTACTTTCCTGGAGCACTTCGATTTTTCGAAAAAGACCATCCGGCCCTTTTGTACCCATGAAGGCAGCGGCATGGGCATCAGCGAAAAAGATATCCGGAGGCTTTGTCCCGAGGCGAAAATAGAACAGGGACTGGCGATTCACGGCGGCGGTGTGGCAAAGGCAGAACCGGAAATTCGGGCATGGTTGGAAAACTTTAGAAAAGATGGCAGCATTGCCTGAAGGGAGTAAGCTTATGAAAGACGTTATGCTTTTAACTGGTGCAGGTCAAATTGGTATGGCCATTGCCCGGAGAGTGGGCTGTGATAAGAAAATTGTTATCGGAGATAAGCGTTTGGAAAACGCACAGTCAATTGCCAAAATCATGAATGATGCCGGCTTTGACACGGTGCCTCTGGAGATGGATCTGTCCTCGGGCAGCTCCATTACAGGGTTTATTGAAGCAGCGCAGCAATACGGGGAAATCGCTGCATTAATCAACGCAGCTGGTGTTTCTCCCAGTCAGGCGTCCATTGAAGCAATTTTAAAGGTTGACCTCTACGGTACGGCTGTATTGCTGGAGGAGGTCGGCAAGGTTATCAAGGAAGGCGGTGTCGGCGTTACCATTTCAAGTCAGTCAGGCTGGAGAATGCCGGCCTTAACGGCCGAAGAGGATGAGCAGCTGGCCACCGTGGATACTGAAGCGCTGCTGGGGCTTCCTTTGCTAAAGCCGGAGCGGATCAAGGATACCCTCCATGCCTACCAGCTGGCAAAGAGATGCAATGAAAAGCGGGTGATGGCCCAGGCTGTTCAGTGGGGAAAAAGAAGGGCCCGGTTAAATGCCATTGCGCCGGGCATCATTGTGACGCCCCTTGCCGTAGACGAGTTTAACGGACCCCGCGGAGATTTCTATAAAAATATGTTTGCGCAATGTCCTGCCGGACGTCCGGGGACTGCAGATGAGGTTGCCAATGTTGCAGAGCTTCTCATGAGTGATAAGGGTGCCTTCATCACAGGCTCCACCTTTTTAATTGACGGCGGCGCCACGGCCAGCTATTTTTACGGACCATTGAAGCCACAGGAACAATAATTTGGAGGAATATTTGATGAACAGACCCTATATTTTTTGCCATATGATGACTGCCCTGGACGGGAAAATCATGGGATCTTTTATGAAAACCCCAGAGGGCCGCGCTGCCGGAGATGTATTTTACAATATTTCCTTTGGAGACAAGCCCTATTACAAACACCAGGGGTGGCTTTCGGGACGGATCACCACAGACGACAACTTTACTTTTTATGAAAAGCCGGATTTAGATGAAAATGCTGAGCCCGTCGAGGATGGGGATTTTGTGGCGCAGCCGGATGCCGGCATGTACTACGTTTCGGTTGATCCCTCGGGTAAGCTGGGTTGGAAAAGCTGCGATTTGACCTATATCGATACCCATGCCCATGTGCTGGAGGTGCTGACGGAACAGGCGAGCAACGCCTACAAAGCCTTTCTGCGGCGCCTTGGGATTTCTTATATCATTGCGGGCGAGGATGCCCTGGATTATGAACTGGCGATGGAAAAGCTGAAAAACCTATTTCACATCGACACGCTGATGCTTGGCGGAGGCGGTGTACTAAACTGGTCTTTTATTCAGGCAGGTATGTGCGATGAGATCAGCCTTGTGATTGCAGCGGCTGCGGATGGCTCGGAAAAAACGCCGGCGCTTTTTTCGACAAGGGGAAGATTTGATGCTGATAAAGCGATTGGCTTTGAGCTGCAGAGTGCAAAGGTAAAGGACGGCGGCAGTCTGTGGCTGCGGTATTTGGTTAGATCAAAAAGTGATATCGAATAGTGACCAGGAGCCCTGAAGGCGGTTCTTTTGTTTTAAACAAAAGTCATTTTGGGTACATCAAAAAAGAAAAATGTTTTAAAGGATCAGGAGTCTGCCTGTTCATTTTTAGGCCAGTCTGCGCGGTGCAGATTGGTCTTTTTTAATTGCAGTGAAAAAATATAGGTAAATTTAATAAAAAAATCAAAAAAACGTTGACAATAGCAACATAAAGAGTATATTATATGCATATAAAATAAATAAAATATTCAT
>JAUNGS010000057.1 GCA_030524435.1 Eubacterium sp. | reverse complement strand
GATAATTGAGGCCGTGGGAAATCTGCGTTCCCCGGTTCTCCGAGGTGTTGAAACTATCAATGGTTTAAAACAAGGTAGTATCGCAGTTACCCACGATGGTATCCGCGGCATCCTTGTAGATGGTCTTTAACTGAGACTGTAAAATAATAGAAGCCGAGATTTCCCGGCTCCTGATGGTAGCAATTAATTTATCAAAGTTTGGTATCTGTCCGATATTGGCAAACTCATCTAAGATACACCGCACATGAACCGGCAATCTGCCGCCATATTCATCATCCGCTTTATCACAAAGTAAGTTGAATAGTTGGCTCTGCAGCATGGCAATCACAAAGTTAAAAGTGCTATCTGTGTCACTCATAATGAGAAACAATGCGGTTTTTCGGTCTCCCATAGTATCAAGTTCCAGATCATCATACTCCATTAGCTCCCGCAGCTCTTTCAGGTCAAACGGGGCAAGTCTGGCACCGCAGGAAATCAGAATAGACTTCGCTGTTTTTCCAGAGACAAGTTGTCAAGGACTTTTTAATCAAATTCACAAAAAATCTACAATTTTGCGGTCTGTGCTGGCCCTGAAAAATAATCCCAACGGTTTCCGTTGATTTTTTCTGCCTTACTGCGTATAATGAAAGTAGGGAAATCCCTACTTTCCATATTTTTAGAAAGGTGGTGCAAAATCATGTTAGCAAATGTGTTTGTGGACAATGCCAAAGTCATGGCAAAGGGACAAATCACAATTCCGAAGGACATCCGTGATGTGCTTGGCGTGTCAAACGGTGATCGTGTCACTTTTATCGTTGAAGGAAACACTGTCCGCATTGTCAATTCTGCTGTATACGCCATGCAGGTGCTTGAGCAGGAAATGGCCGGAGAAGCAGAGCGCACCGGCCTGACCTCGGAAGATGATGTTATGGTGCTCGTTAAGGAATTGAGAAATGAGGACGAAAAAGCATGAGGGTTCTGATCGATACCAATGTCCTCATTTCTGCCGCGCTGAGTGCAAACGGCACGCCTTATCAGGCGTATGTAAAAGCGGCTTCTTACCCTAATCACGGCTTGATCTGTGAGCAGAATGTGGACGAAATGAAGCGGATATTCAACAAGAAATTTCCAAACCGACTGGCGGCGCTGGATAAATTTCTTTCCGCTGCGCTGCTTACTCTGGAATTGGTTCCCGTTCCGACAGAGGAAGATATGACCGAAGCACAAATCAGAGACGTCAATGATCGCCCCATTTTACGAGCAGCCATTGAAGCAAAAGCCAATGTGTTGCTGACCGGCGATAAGGATTTCTTAGAGTCCGGCGTAAAAATCCGGCGATTATGACACCAACAGAGTTTTTGAATATCTGACTTACTCAAGGACAGCGGGTCGAGAGCGAAAAGCTCCCGGCCCGCTGTGTTCACATCTGCTGTATCTCGTTTTTGAGCATCCGTTTGATTTTATCGCTCATGGTTTCGGTGCTGGTCTGGCTGAAATGGACACGCACCTTGTAGGTGGTCTTGCCAAGGCCCAGCTTCAGGAAGATTTGCAAGGCTCTCTCCACGGTTCCGATCTGCTGGCGGGTGATGGTGGCAATCATCTGGGCAGTGTAGGGGATATTTTCGTCAAGCTGGAGCCGCCCGCCGTTTTTCAGCGATTTCAGATACAGCTTCAGCAGGATATTGGAATACAGCACACCGTCCTGCATACTCTCCAGCAGGACGATGGAATCATCGTCAAAGTAGTTCTCTTTGAGCTTCAGGTAATAATATTTTCGATTGTCCGACATAGATTCCTCCTTATGGGTTCGTAATAGGCTTCTGTACGCCTTTTGAGGGCTGTTTTGTGGGCCAGAGGATAAATGTATCACGCCCCCGCCGACACCCTTAAAAAAGTCCTTAATTTACAAGGGTCTTTTCCCCTCTAATTGTCCACGCTGCACCCTCCTTCGGCGCTCGCACTCGGCCTTTTGCCGCCGGTGGACTTTCGGCGCGCACTCCGGGCAGTATTTGGCCCGGTTAGAGCCGGGGACAAACAAACCGCCGCAGACCGCGCACCGTTTCGCATCCCGCCGGTAAAACAGGGCAGTTTCCAGTTCCCTGTCCAGCGGCAGCACCGCCGCCTGAAACCACCGGCACAGCAGGGAGTAGGAAATAGACTGGACGCAGACACATTCCTCCCCATCGTCCAGCGCAATACAATTCCCGCAGTCATAGTTACAGCACTCATGCACCAGCCGCCGCGCTTTGCGGTACTGGCGGTAATCCATGACAGGGATGGATTCAGGCTTGTTTTTCTTCATGCTGGCACTTCCCGCACCCGCCACAGTTGCCGCAGCCTTGGCAGGCATGGGACTCTGGATCCGGGCCAGTGGGCGTGTCCGCCGTTTCCGGCTGCAACAGGGCAAGGGGCAGGCAGATTGTAAGATTGACAGTGACAAGATAACGGGTTGCGTTCATTCGCAATACCTCCTTAAATTTTTGTGAATTTTACGTCTATTGAATTGATTTTGCATTGCAATTAGCATATACTATAAGTGCAATAAACTTGAAAGGGGTTGATACAATGGCAAGCACTACAAATTTCAGCGTCCGTATGGACAGCGACATCAAAAAGCAGTGTGAAACACTTTACAGCGAGTTGGGCGTAAACCTTACCACCGCCATCAATGTTTTCCTGCGCCAGTCGCTCCGCGCCGGTGGTTTTCCCTTTGAGGTCAGGCTGGAACAGCCCAACAAGGAAACCATCGCCGCCATGTTAGAGGCAGAACGGATCGCACGTGATCCCAGCGTGAAGCATTACTCCGATGTAGAAGAAGCACTCCGGGAGCTGAAACGATGAATCGTGATATTGTCTGGACAACAAAATTCAAAAAGGACTACAAGCTGGCACTCAAGCGTCACATGAATATCGACCTGCTGGACGATATTATCCGGGCCTTGTCGCGGGGTGAAAAGCTGCCAGAGAAGAACAAAGACCATGAATTATCCGGCGATTGGGTGGGACACCGGGAATGTCACATTCAGCCGGACTGGCTGCTCATCTATCGTATTGAGGATGACGTGCTGGTGCTGACACTGGCTCGCACCGGGACGCACAGTGACTTGTTCTATAAATGAGAGAATCGCCGCCGTATGGGAAATCCTGTACGGCGGTTTTTCTGTGCCTGTCAGCGTCCCGGCCCCCGATCATGAGACTTGTCCTTTTTCTGCCGGGGCGGTGTTCCCGGCTTTCGTCCCATAAGTAGCCATAAATAACAGTGCCGGTCAAATGCTTGCCGCTCATGCCTTTTGACTTGAACACGGAACGGATTTTCCGGCTGGTGTCACGGGCGTAATATGAGAAAATCTCGTGATTAAGAAGTCACGTAGAGCATATAACTCCACCTTCCAGATCCTCTTTTTTTAATTTAATTATCCTATCTCACGCAAACCGCCCCAGCACCGTCACCATCTTCCCGACCCGCTCCTCAAGGCCCGGCAGGTCCTCGGGGTCCAGGGTCAGGATACAGGAGGCCGAGGGGCCGCCGGAGGCCTTGAGATCGAAGGGACAGTCCTCGACGTAGTTGAAGGTCAGCCCGTTGTCCTCGGCGATTTTTTTCACCTCGTAGCCGATGCCCTTGGAGCCCACAGGCACCATCTCACGCCCCTCGGGCAGCTGGCTGATTTTATGGAAATCTGGCAATCTCAGGGCCAGGTGCAGCTCCTTGCTAAAGCTTTCGCCGCAGAGGGGCTTGCCCAAAAGCACCGCCACGTCTTTGGGACGGGTACACCGAAAGCGGATGGCCTCCTTTTTGATGATCCCCACCACCGTGATGCCGGCGCCGGTTTGGAGGGTGGGCATATTGTCCTCGGAGCTGCCGGTCAGGGCCATAGGGTATTCCGGGAGCTCTGCCATGGCCTCCCTGATACCATTGACAAAGCGCTCCCCTGTGGGTGTCATCTCCATGGTCAGCCCATTGGAAATGGCCACGGGGGTGGCGCCGATGGCCAGCATCTCCGCCAGGGCCACCTTGGCGGTCTCGTGACCGCTGTGCTCCGGCGTCACCTTCACCACATCCTCTGGCTTATTTCCGATGGCACCGATGGAGTCGCAGGTGATGACGATGGCCTCGTCGGGTCTTGTGTAAACAAGGGTACAGTCTCTGATTTTTTCTATTTCCATAACGCTTGTTTTCCTTTACGCAAATTTTTCTTTTATTTTAGCATAAAACGATGACACAACCATCAAAAAAAGACACTTTAGAGTGTCTTTTTTAATACCTTCTAGTTTTGCCCCAGATATTCCTCCAGGGTCTGACCGCTCTCGTACATGGCGGCCGCCGCCTCCGTCCCCACGTAGCGCAGGTGCCAGGGCTCGTAGGCGTAGCCTGTGATCTCCTCCTTGCCCTTGGGGAAGCGGATGATAAATCCGTATTCGTGGCTGTGGTCCTTAACCCACTGGCCCTCCTCGGTGTCGGCAAAGGCTTCCACCAGCTCCATGTCCACAGATTCCGAGGTGACGTCCATCACCAGCCCCGTCTGATGCTCGCTCTGGCCGGGCTTGGCGCTGAGCTGATTGGCTGCGCTCTCGCTGCCCTCCATGGCGATATTCTCCTGATAGACCTCCTCCTGGAGGGCGTAGGAGCGGTAGCCCGAGGTGCAGTACAGGGTAATCCCATCGGCATCGGCTGCCTCAAAGAGCTTCGTCAAGGCCTCCGCCGCCTCCTTGCGCATCTGCGTATCTCTGGTGCCCCGAAGGCCTGTGGTGCCGGAAACCGTCACCAGATCCCCGGGCTCGTAGTCGCTGGACAGGGTGTGGGTCTTGTTCACCAGCACCAAATTGCTGTTCAGGGTGGAGGCGTCCACCGTGCCTTCCTCCCCCTTCTGGTCCTTCTGATCCTTTTGGTCCTGCTTCTGATCGTCATTCCCTGAGGCGCCCGCAGGCTGTACCGACGTGGCCGCCGCCGACGGCGTGGGCTGCGGCGCATCCTCGCCGCCCTTAAAGAAACCGACAATTTTTCCTACAATTGTAAAAAATCCCACCACGGTGCAGATCAATAAAAAGATCACAATCACGTTGGCCAGGATAAATTTTCTTTTGTTTTTAATCCTTAATCCCATTGATATACCCCCAGTTTACTCTATTATAGCGTACTGCCGGGGATTTATCAATTGACGCCGGTGAAATTCGGCGCTTCTGCTGATTTTTACAAAAAAAGCCCCTTTTCGACCCCGGATGCTGCCAGGCACACCGCGAAAAAAAGCCTCTGCGGCTGACCACAGAGGCTTTGCATATGAGGGTATCGATGCTTTGATCGATTATTTTTTGGCCAGGGCCATGGTGTCCCGGGCAATCATCAGCTCTTCGTTGGTGGGGATAACCATAACCTTGGTTCTGGATTCCGGTGTGCTGATGATCATGGCTTCGCCGCGCTTGCTGTTCTTTTCATCGTCCAGCTGAATTCCCAGGTATTTCAGGCCGTTGCAGATGGCTGCACGGGAGGTACCGGAGTTTTCACCCAGACCGGCGGTGAAGATGATACCGTCAACGCCATCCATGGCGGCAACATAGGCGCCGATGGTCTTTTTGACACGGTAGTGGAAGATATCCAGGGCCAGCTGAGCTCTTTTGTTGCCCGCATCGGCCGCATTTTCAACGTCGCGGAAGTCGGAGCTGACGCCGGAAACGCCCAGAACGCCAGATTCCTTGTTCATCATCTTGTCGATGTCTTCTACAGAATAGCCCTTGCCGCAGAGGAAGGGGATGATGGCCGGGTCGATGTCGCCGCAGCGGGTACCCATTTCCAGACCAGCCAGGGGGGTTAAGCCCATGGAGGTGTCGATGCATTTGCCGTAGCGCACGGCGGCAACGCTGGCGCCGTTGCCCAGGTGGCAGGTAACCAGCTTGAGGTTTTCGATTTTTTCGCCCATGAGATCAGCGGCAGCCAGGGCGACAAAGCGGTGGGAGGTGCCGTGGAAGCCATAGCGTCTGATCTTGAATTTTTCGTACATTTCATAGGGCAGGGGATAAATGTAAGCTTCGGCGGGCATGGTCTGGTGGAAGGTGGTGTCGAAGCCAGCGACCATGGGAACTCCCGGCAGCAGCTCCATGCAGGCGCGGATGCCCAGCGCATTGGCGGGGTTGTGCAGCGGCGCCAATTCGGAAAGCTCTTCGATTTCTTTTAAAGCCTCCGGTGTAACCAGGGCAGAAGCGGAGAAGGCTTCGCCGCCGTGGGCAACGCGGTGACCGACGGCATCAATTTCCTTGAGGTCCTTGATCACGCCGTGTTCCGGATTAACCAGCGCAGCCATGACGATGTCTAAGGCGTCCTTGTGGTCCTTTAAGGGCTGTTCAAAAACAACCTTGTCCTTGCCGGTGGGCTTGTGTTCTACCACAGAGCCCTCGATGCCAATTCTTTCGGCAAGGCCCTTGGCCAGAACTGCTTCGGTGGTCATGTCCAGCAGCTGATATTTCAGTGAAGAGCTGCCGCAATTAATAACGAGTACATTCATCCTAAATTTTCTCCTTTATTTTTTCTTTTCTAATTTATTATTGGACTACATTAGTATATAATATCAGTTAATACAAACGATTGCCATTATTTTTTTGTTTTTCTGGGCAAAAATATTGACATTGGAGGTATCCTATGAATTTGCTGGCCGTCATCGCCGAATACAACCCCTTTCACCAGGGCCACCGCTGGCAGCTTGAGGAGGCCCGGCGGCGCACAGAAGCCACCCACACCCTGGCGCTGATGAGCGGCGCCGTCGTTCAGCGGGGGGCCTTTGCCCTGGCCGACAAATGGACCCGGGCCAAGGCCGCTGTCCTGGGCGGCGCCGACCTCGTCTGCGAGCTGCCCTACGTCTATGCGGGCCAAAGCGCCGAATTTTTTGCTTCCGGCGCCATAAAAATTTTAAATGCCACGGGCTGCTGTGATCACCTTGTCTTTGGCTCTGAGTCCGGCGATTTGGAAAGCCTTTCAGAAATCGCCGAAATTCTGGCCCTTGAAACCCCGGCCTTTAGGGCAGATCTCAAGGCCGGCCTCTCCCGGGGCCTCTCCTTTCCCAAGGCCCGGGCCGCCGCCCTCCAGAAGCAACTGACACAGCCCCTGGAGGCGCTGCTCACAGCGCCCAACAACATCCTGGCCATCGAGTACCTCAAGGCCCTGAAGAAATCCCAGAGCGCCATCGCCCCCATAACCCTCAGACGCCAGGGGGCGGCCTACCACGCAGACACCCTCTCCGACGGCGATGGGTTTGCCAGCGCCACCCAGCTCCGGGGGCTTCTTACTCCCGGGAATATCCCCGAGACCCAAAGGGCCCTGGCGGTTTTAAAAAAGCAGCTGCCCTATCCAGCGGAACTTCTCACCGAAGCCCTGGCACATTTGTCCCCGGACCGGGATATAAGCCTTTATAAAACTCTGATTCACCGGCTCCTGATCACTCCGCCAGAGCAGCTGAGGCAGCTGCCCTATTGGGAGCCTGGCCTGGAATTTGCCCTGAAGGCCCTGCCAGAATGCTGCGCCACCCTGGAGGACCTTATCGATGCCCTGACCGCAAAGCACCTGCCCAGAAGCCGTGTACGGCGTCTGTTGATGGCCCTGGCCGCAGACTTTAAGGCCGAGGCCCTCAGGGCCTTCCAGGCCCCGGACTTCACCCCCTACCTCCGGGTTTTGGCCTTTAATTCCCGGGGACAGGAAATCCTCAGGGCCATCAAAAAACAGGAGGGGCTTCCCATCCTCACCAACCTGCACAGCAATCAGACCCTGCTCACCCCGGCCCAGCGCCGCTGTCTGGCCTGGGACGTTCTTACCACCGATCTGTTCTCGCTGCACTGTGAAAAAAAATATACGCACCACCGGGACTATCTCCAAGGTCCCGTCCGCGTCATCTAAGGAGGCATTATGACTGATTATACCCCCAACACCGATTCCCAGGATAAAAGCAAGGAGACCCTGCGCCGGCTCACGCCGCCCTGCGGCCCCGTGGTGGGCCAGATTAAAAAGGGCATCAGCGTCTTTAAGGGCATTCCCTACGCCAAGCCCCCGGTGGGTGAGCTGCGCTTCAGACCTCCCCAGAGAAGGCCCGTCTGGACCGAACCCTTGGAATGCTTTGAATTTGGCGACCGCTGTCTCCAATACGGCGGCATTCTGGCGGATCTCACCCCCATGTACACCTCCGAGGGCAAAAGCGAGGATTGTCTCTATTTAAACGTCTGGACTCCGGCCAAGCGCTACGAGGACGCCTACCCCGTCTACGTCTACATTCACGGCGGCGGCTTTGCCACGGGCTCCGGCTCGGAAATCATGTTTGACGGCGCCAGCCTGGCCAAACGGGGGGTAGTGGTGGTCACCCTCAACTACCGCCTGGGGGCCCTGGGCTTTTTGGCCCTGGAGGCTTTAAGACAGGAAATCGGCACCACCGGCAACTACGGCCTCATGGATCAGATCCTGGCCTTAACCTGGGTCAAGGAGAATATCGCAAGCTTCGGCGGCGACCCGGACAACGTCACCCTGGGGGGCGAATCCGCCGGGGCCTTCTCCGTCACCGGCCTGCTTTTATCCCCCGCCGCCCAGGGTCTGTTTCACCGGGCCGTCATCGAAAGCGGCGCCATCCTCTCCATCGGCGCCTTCTGCCAGAGAACCCAGGGGAATCTGGACAAGAGCATCGCCATGGGAAAAGAGCTGGCGGCCATCTTCGGCGCTTCTGACAGCCCGGAGGGTCTGGAAATTTTAAGGGCCCTTCCCCCCGAGGCCTTAGCCCACCTGTCCATGATCAAATCCGATCAAAATCTGCCCCTGCGCTTTTCCTTCTGGCCTGTCTTCGACGGTGTCCTGCTCCCCGCCGACCCCATGGCGGCCCTAAGACATCAAAAATTTAATGCGGTGGATCTGCTTTTGGGCTATAATACCAATGAATCCACCCTGTTCATCAAGAACACCGCCAACACCGGCGCCTACGTAACCATGATCTACGATATCTTCGGCCCCGAGGGGGCTGCCAAAATCTTTGAGCGTTTCCCCCTATCCGAGGAAAAGCAGGCCCGGCGGGTCCTCGAGGAGCTCTTCACCATCACCGGCTTTACCCTGGGGATGCGCATCTTCGCCGACTATTTTGCTGAAGCCGGAAAATCCGTCTACTTCTACAATTTCAACTACGATCCGGCCATCCTGAAGATCGTCGGCCTGGACACGGCCCACGCCCTGGAGCTGCCCTTCGTCTTTGGCAATCTGCTGGGGGGCCTGCCCTTCGGAAAAATATCGGCCCTGTCGGATCAGATGCAGACCCATTGGACCAACTTCATGAAAAACGGCGACCCCAACGTCGGCGATATCTACAAGAACACCATCTACTGGCCGGAGTACCAGAAAAACCACCGTCAGATGATGGTCTTTGACACCCGACTTTCCACCGCCGTCATGCCCGGCGAAGAACAGCTGGATTTCATCGAGGCTTTGCTCTTCGGCGAAAATCCTCGCTATCTATAAAGACAACAAAGGAGAAAACCATGAATAATCAACAGAAGCTTGCGGAATTAGCCGTGAAAATCGGCGTCAACCTTCAGCCCGACCAGTCCCTGGTCATCAACACCCCCATCGAGTGCAGCGACTTTGCCCGGATGGTGGCCGAGGCGGCCTACAAGGCCGGCGCCTGGGATGTCCGCATGAACTACAGCGACGAAAAATTCAGCAGAATCCGCTATAAAAATGCCGGCCTCAAGGCCCTGGAGGAGGTGCCCCAGTGGTTTGTGGACAAGCAGAAGGATGTGGTAAGCCGCGGCGCCGCCGTCATCTCCATCTACGCCGAGGATCCCGACCTCTTTGCCGACGTCGATCCCACGAAGATCAAGGCAGCCTCCGCCGCCGTCCAGCGGGCCACCGAGGCCTACCACATGGCCATGATGAACAACCAGTGCCGCTGGTGCGTCGTCTCGGTGCCCACGGCGGGCTGGGCCAAAAAAGTCTTCCCCGACGTCCCGGAGGATGAAGCCACAGATAAGCTCTGGGCCGCCATCCTCAAGGCCACCCGGGCCGATTTGGAGGATCCCGTGGCCGCCTGGCAGGCCTGCAACCAGAATTTCGAGGCCAAGACCAAGTTCCTCAACGACCACCAATTTGACAAATTTATCTACAAAAACGGCCGGGGTACCTGCATCGAAGTGGGCATGCCCGAAAACCACATCTGGGCCGGCGGCAGCGAGAAAGCCCAGGACGGCGTGGAATTCTTCCCCAATATTCCCACCGAGGAGGTCTTCTGTGCCCCCCACCGAGACAGAATCAACGGCACCCTGGTGAGCTCCCATCCCCTGGTCTACAACGGCCAGCTCATCGACAAATTCTCCCTGAGCTTTAAAGACGGCGTCGTCACAGGCTACACCGCCCAGGTGGGGCAGGACGCCCTGAAAACCCTGGTGGAGGCCTCCAAGGGCTCCGACCGCCTGGGAGAAATCGCCCTGGTGCCCTATCACTCCCCCATCTCGGACATGAACCTGCTGTTCTACAACACCCTCTTCGACGAGAACGCCTCCTGCCACTTTGCCCTGGGGGCCGCCTACCCCACCTGCGTTGAAGGCGGCGAGACCATGGACCCCGAGGCCCTGAAGGCCGCTGGCCTCAACTACTCCACCACCCACGTGGACTTCATGGTGGGCACCGAGGATTTGAGCATCGTCGGCGTCAAAAAAGACGGCACCGAGGTTCAGATCTTCAAGGATGGCGACTGGGCCATCTAAACGCAAAAAAACGGACATTACCCTGAGGATGGCCCCAAAAGTTTAGCTTTTGGGAGGCACCTCAAAGCAGATGTCCGTTACTGACCGGAGCGCAGCAGCTCCGGTTTTTTTTATTTGGATTCCTTGGGGACCATGGTGAAGCTTTCGCCGTTTTTCCGCTTCTGATAGTATTCCGCCGTGGCGGTCATCAGCACGTCGGCGGAGGAGTTCAGGGCCGTTTCCACGGAGTCCTGGATAACGCCGATGATAAAGCCTACACCGACGACCTGCATGGCGATTTCGTTGGAGATCCCAAAGAGGGAGCAGGCCAAGGGAATCAGCAGCAGGGAGCCGCCGGCCACGCCGGAGGCGCCGCAGGCCGAGATGGTGGCCAGAAGGCTTAAAATAAAGGCTGTGGGTAAATCGACGGTCATGCCCAGGGTGTGGACCGCCGCCAGGGTCATGACGGTGATGGTGATGGCCGCACCGTCCATGTTGATGGTGGCTCCCAGGGGAATGGAGACAGAGTAGTTGTCCTTGTTGAGCCCCAGGCGCTCACAGAGGGCCATATTCATGGGAATATTGGCTGCGGAGCTTCGGGTAAAGAAAGCCGTGATGCCGCTCTCTCTGAGGCATTTGAAAACCAGAGGGTAGGGATTCCTCCGGGTGCAGAGGAAGGTCAGCAGGGGGTTGGTCACCAGGGCGGTGAAGAACATACAGCCCACCAGAAGCAGCAGCAGCTTGCCGTAGTCTGTGAAGATCCCCAGACCATTGGTGGAGACGGTGTCGAAGACCAGCCCCAAAATCCCCAGGGGCGCACAGTAGATAATCCAGTGTACCGCCTTGGTCACCGCCTCAGAGACGTCCTGGAGCATGCCCTTGGTGTGATCCGAGGCCAGCTTTAAGGCCAGGCCAAAGATCACGGCCCAGGTCAGGATACCGATGTAGTTGGCGTTGACCAGGGCGTCCACAGGGTTGGCAACCACGTTCAAAAGCAGGTTCTCAAGAACCTCCAGGACGCCGCTGGGGGGCGCCACATCGGTGGCCGCATCCTTTAAAATCAGGGTCTGGGGGAACAGGAAGCTGCCCACCACGGCAATCAGGGCCCCGATCAGGGTGCTGACCATATAGAGCACGATGACGACGCGCATGTTTTTTCCGCCGCCCTCCTTGGCGTTGGACAGCGAGGAGATAACCAGCACGAAGACGAGAACCGGCGCCACGGCCCTCAGGGCCCCGACGAAAAGATCCCCCAGCACGGCGATGCCCGTCACCTGGGGAACCGTCAGCCCGAGAACCGCACCGATGACAAGACCAATGACGATCCGCGTGATGAGGCTCAGGCTATTCCATTTGGCAAATAAAGCTTTCAATGATTACACCTTCCTTTTTCACTTTATAGTGTTTAAGCAAAAATACTTTTTTATTATAGAGTAGGTTTAAGGATTTTGCAAGGAAAATGTTTGTTTTTTAAAGGCAATAGTCTTTGATATAAAGATAATTTCTGCGATTGTCTTTATACTGGGGATAGGGGTGGAAAATACTGTGGGTATGGGGTGGTTTTTTCTCGGGGTGTCGCCCATAAAATAAAAAGATCCACACACTTACCTCTTTCAAGGCTTGTGCATGGATCTTTATTTTAAGCGACAGTCTTACTTGAACTCTACTGTTCCGCCAACTTCTTCAATCTTAGCTTTGATTTCGTCAGCTTCTTCTTTGGTAGCGCCTTCTTTTAACGGCTTGGGAGCTTCGTCTACAACAGCCTTGGCTTCTTTTAAGCCTAAGCCAGTTAATTCACGAACAACCTTGATAACCTTGATCTTCTGATCGCCAGCGGAAGCCAGGATTACGTCGAAGTCAGTTTTTTCTTC
>JAUNGS010000056.1 GCA_030524435.1 Eubacterium sp. | reverse complement strand
GCGTCGAATTCCGCCAGCACTCCCCGGCGCTCCGCCGCCTCCATGGCAATGAAATCCACGGCGTCAAATTCCAGAATTTTGACGAAGCTGCCGTCCTTCATGGCCGCCATTCCCTGGTAGATTTTTTCCACCGGCACCAGCTGCTGGGTACACACCACCCTTTTAAAGGGCCGCCATTTTTCTCCGGAGGCCTTCAGCGGCACGCGGCGCATGGGCTTTCTGAAGGAAAGCCGACGGCGATTTTTTAAAAAGCGCTGCCACCCGGCGAGGCAGCACAGCGGCGATTCCCCCGCTATGCCCACCAGGGTTAAAAGGACCACCAGGGCCGTAATCACAAAAATGATCAGTCCCTTGAAGGCTCCCCCTAAAAGGCTGGGAATCAAAAGATTTCCCAGAAGCACCGAGAGAAAGCCCGAAGCCCCCGCCTCGATGAGCCTTCGCCAGGTCACCAGCCCCCCGAGCTTAAAGGCGCCGTCGTCGAAATTTGGGGGAATCATCCCCCGAACCTCCTGTTTATCGCTGTGCAAGCCTGTCACCTCCTCTCAATAGCCATGGCCCTCGCCAAGACCCAAAAGCTGGGGGCCATAGCGCGCCTTGGCGTAGCATAGCGCCGCCAGCAGATTGTCGTAGCCGTCAAAAATATCCTCGTGTCCCGCATGGGCATAGGCCTCGAAGGTCGAGGGAATGGTCTGCATGAGGCCGTGGCCGACGTTGGCGCTGCCGCAGCCCCCATCTCCGCCCTGACACCAGGGACAAATTCCATTATTGAAGGGAATCGGCGTGCCGCTGTTGATATCAAAAATTTTTTGCACCGCCCTTTCATTGCCGCCGCTCTCGGTGGCAATCTGCCTGAGCACCTTGTCCACCATCCATTTTTCGGTGGACAGCCCATTGGCCAAAAGGGCTGCCTTTGCCGCCGGCCGCCAGCTCTCCACATCCCCCGAGACCCCGCCGTAGTCTTCTTCTGCCAATCCAAAGGGGTGCTGGGCCTTTGTGAAAAGCTGCAGGGGATCCACGGCCTGGCCTCCAATGTAGGCCGACAAATGCAGATGGGGCCCCGTGGAGTTGCCTGTGGAGCCCACCCAGCCGATGACCTCCCCCTGCGCTACCTGCTGTCCCGACACCGCGGCGATTGCCGACAGATGGGCGTACAGCGTCGTCACGCCGCCGTGGTCGATGGTCACGCTGTTGCCATAGCCGCCGTTGACGCCGGACTGCGTCACCCTGCCCGCAGCGGCGGCAATCACCACCGCCCCCTGGGGCGCCCCGATGTCAATGCCTCCGTGGTCGGTGCTGCCAATGCCCTGGGTAGCCTCGGGAGGTCTTATCCCAAACCAGGAGGTGATCTCCTGGTATCCCGGGCAGGGCCAGAGGTACTGCCCGGCCTTAGGACCTTCCCCTTCCACGGACAATTCAAGGGTTTCCACCAGGGCCTCCCTGAGGTACTCAGCGTACTCCGCATTGGTCACCTCCGAAAAGGCGGCCTCCCCGGCGTATTTTTCCTCCGGCGCAATGCCAAGAGACACCAGCACCGTCGATTTTTTTAAGGCCCCCCGAATGTGTTTTTTCTCCCGGACACTGGTTTCTTGGGGCTTATATAAAATTGTCTGCCCCGGTATTTTTTCATAGACCTTTATTTTCTCAAGCATTTTGCTCTCTCCATTTTCCTCAGCCATCGGCTGAACCTCAATTTCACGGTAGGCAGGCTCCTCCCTGGACTCCAAGGTTTCGGCCTCCCCGATTTTTTCATAAACCTCCCGAAGCACAGGCTGTCCCCCCTCCCCGGCCAAAAGGATTTCTCGCTTCTCAAAAAGGGGATAGACCGCCGGTGTGAGGCGCTGGGCGCTCACCTCCACCTCGTAGCCCACCAGGGCATTTTTTAAAAATTCAAAAACCCGGGTGGTCATGTCCGCCTCGGGATTTTTCCCTTGATTGGCGTACAGCTCTGTGGCTACCCCGTAGGCCGCACAGAGATAGGCCAAATCCCAGGGCTCCTGGATGGCCGCCGCCAAGCTTTTCTGATCCTCCTCGGACAAGGCCGCCCTTTGTCTGTCCATGCCGGCGTTGATGCTCTGAAAGGCCTGGGTCAGCTCCGAGCTTTCCGCCGCAGAATTGCCGTAGCCCGTCATGAGCCCCCGCATGGCCTCGGAGCGTCCCTCGTCGCCGATGAGGGTCACATTGCCGAAAATCACGGGACACCAGGAGGCGATGGCGCAGCCCAGGAAAAAGAAGACCAGAAAAAGACCCGCCGCCAAAATTCCGGCAAGGCCCCTTGCCGCCAGGCCGCCAACCACATTGCCCGCCGGGCCCGCCACACCGCCGGCCGCTGTGCCCAGGGCCTGAAAAGCTTTAAAAAGGCATCTGCGCCTTAAATAACGGGCTGCCCGCCTGCCCAAGGCGGCGCCGTTTTCTGACGCCCCGCCGCCGTTAAAATTATCCCTGTCCATTTTTATCCCTCGCCTTCCTCGACGGGCCTGTAGTTGTAGTTGCAGCGCTCGCCGGCAATCACACGGTCTGCCGGCGGATTTTTGCCATAGAGCATTTCCAGATTGCCCAGGGGGCTCGCCTCCGCGTCAAAAAGGGTGTAGCTTCCCGGGCCAGTGCAGGCCGCCCCCTGGACTTTATCAGAAAGGGCGCCCAGGCTTTTTTCCTCCAGGCTGAGATTGCCCGCCCGGAAGAAGCCGTCCTCCAGGCTTCCCGGAAAAATTTCAGACCCTCTATCCTCAGCGCCGCTGCCCTCCAGGGCCGCCATAAAGGCCGCCGACGCCTGGACATCCCGGGGCTCAACGGTTAAATAGCCGCCGTCCTCCAGACGAAAGGCGCCGACTCCCCCTGTCTCGGAAATTTCAAAATCCGCAAAAATCCCCTGGGCCCCCGAAAGCGACCCCCTTAGCTCTCCCTGACCGTCGGCGGTCAGACCGGTGACCTCGATTTCGCCCAAAGCAGGATTTCCAAAAAATGCCGCGGCCTGCTGTCTTGGGTTCGCCTTGATAAAGGCCTGGCGGGAGGCGGTGTCCATCCTCTGAATTTTTTCAAAGCCCGGGCTCTCCGCTGGTCTGGAAGCCGCCTGCCCGTTTTCCTGGATGGACTGCGGCGCTGAAGGCTGCTGTCCTGCCATCGCCGAGAAGCCTTCTCTGGCCATGCCCACACCAAGCTCAGTCCCCCTGGGCATTGCCCCCGAGCCCAAAGTCTCCAGACTGCCGCCACCGGAGAAGCCCCGCCGGAGGGGTGAACCAAAGAGCTGATGTCCGGCGGCCATAATCTCCCAGCCCATGCCCACGCCGGTCTCCGCCGCCGTAAACAGCTGAAGGATGTAGTGATCCCAGCTTCTGGCGGTGCGGATCATGGCCAAGATGATAAAGGTGCCAAAGACCGGATTGGTGACGGCGCCATTTGTCAGGGTCTGGTTGTTGGCCGAGCCGTAGACCAGCGAAAAGCCGCCGCTGATGATCCTTAAGAAAAACATGTTAAAAAAGCAGAGCAGCGCCGTGCTGAACAACATCTCCAGCCATTTTCTAAAAATCCCGGCGGTGGCCCGGGAGGGAAAGGCCGCCATGGGAAACATGGCGGTGAACAGAAGCATCAGCAGAATGACAAAGCGCTCCAAAATTTCCAGAAGGTAGCGAATCATCTGCCAGCCCAAAATCAGCATGAGCACCAGGCTGATGGCAAAGCCTGCAATCTCCCCGAGATTTTTGACCTCGCCCATCCCCGTCAGCTGATCTGCCGCCGCCTGGGCCACATCCATCCGCTGACTTTCCTGAAAAACGGAGGTCATCAGATCCGTAAAACCGCCGGCAAAGAGATCCTCCTCCGCTTCAATCTGAAAATAGTTGCCGCTGGCATCCCGGTAGGTGTAGGGCGCTCTGACGATCTCCAGGAAAAAGTCCATCAGAGGCACCGAGCAGACGATGAAGATGACCGCAAAGGCCGACTTCGCCATCAGCACCCCCGGGTGGTCCACCTCGCCGTTGGCCGTTTTAAACAGCATGCCCCGGGTCAGCTGCACCAGATCGATGACCACCAGAATGCAGAGGGCCAGCCCCTGGAACAGCCAAATGTATTTTTGGACGGTGGGGAAATAGAGCTCAAACAGCTCCGTGGACATGGTGATGGGCGCCACGATTTTCCCGATGAAAAATTTAATGACAAAGATAACTACCTGGGACAAAAGCCCCAGAAAGCCTGAAAAAAGCCACTCCATCTACACCCTCCCTTCCAGGCAAACGGCGTAATAGCCCCAGAGCTCAAAGACGCCAAAGCGGTTGAAATGTCCCCCTGTGCCACAGATGACCACCCGCTCCCCCACAGAAAAGCTTCTGGCCTCCCGGGGGGAGAGGGCCAAGGAGAGGGTGAACCCCGCCCCATCCTTGACATAGAGCACCCTTCGCCCGCCAAAAAGTCCCTTGAGGCGCCCTTGGCCCTCTATTTTTAAAATTTCTCCCGCGATCTCCAGGTAGTCCCCCCGGAAAAATTTTCTGATGCGCAAAAGCAGACCCAGGACCAGGCCGCCCTCGGCCAAAATAAAAAAGAGGCCGCAGCTTTCTCCGCCGACAACCGGCAGTCCCATCAGAGCCCCCAGGGGGATCCACAGCAAAAGCCTTCCGCAGCGCCTAAGGTAGTCCTTTAAGCCCCCGGGAAGAGCCCCGTACCTCGCCTTAAAATCTTGCCAGATTCGCCTGGGATCGGGCAGTCCCCCCTTCATGCCCGAGTCTCCTCCATCGTTTCAGAAAAATAGGTTTCCGGCGTATAGCTGTTGTCGCTGACCATGGGCTCGATCCAGCCGTACCAGGCCCCCAGGGTCATGATAAAAAACCAGCAGGTGACAATGCCCACAATCCAGCTGACACAGGCCGATCTCGCCTGGGGGGAGGTGGCCACCATCTTCTTGATCAAAGCTGCCGTGATCAGAAGAATCGCCAGCCCCGTGGCCGCCGACATGATCTGCATGTAAAAGGTGCCGATGAATTTGTCTATGAGCTCGAAGGGATTGTCCCCCACCGACGCCGCCCAGGCCGGATGACCCAGCGCCGCGCTGACAACCCCCGCCGTCAGAAAAATCGCCGCCGTTCTCCTCACCCTTCTGTGTCCTCCGCTTTTTTCCATTGCTCTCTCCTCTTTTCCATCAGATTTAAAATTTCGCCGGCCCAAAAGCTGCAAATTTCGAGAACGAAAAAAGCGCCGTCTGCTCATAAACAGAACGGCGCTCTAAAGCACACTTTTGATCCCCAAGGCTTTTTCTGAGGTTTAGCCCCAGGCCTTACAGAAATTTCATGCTACTATTCTACACCCTCTTCGATGACAAAGAAATGACATTTCAGCAATTTTTTAAAAATTTTTCCTGAACCAGCTCTCTGGCCTTTTCAAAATAGGTTTCGAGGTTGAGCACGTTGTCTGACTCCACAATTTCGACCATCTTATCAAAGATATCCCGCAGATGGTCCTCTTCGGCGTTTTCTGGATTGAGCATGAACCAGAACAGCCTGGCGAAGGTTTCAAGGCCGCCCTTGACCTTCCTGTAAAACAATCGATTTAAGGCCTCCTCAGACTTGCCTCGATACCCGGAAAAGTGGGCGTAGGCCAGCCGCTGGTCCTTGAGGCTGTGCAGCCCCGGCTTAAAATACCGGATAAACAGGGCGTAGTACCCCTCCCTGACACCGCTGTCCGAGGAGTTTTTCATATAGCTTAAAACCACGTCGATAGTCTCGAAGATCGGCAGGTAGATGTTCAGATAATCCCGGACCTTGGCCGCCCTTTTATCGGAGATCTCGCCCCCCAGATTGATGAAAAAATCCCGGGTAAAATAGGGCGGCATCTCGTAGTCGTAGGCGTTGTATTTCTCCATGAAGGCCTTCATCCGCAAAATTTTTCTCGACAGCGGATCCTCGGCCTGGGTGATCTCCTCCAGCTTTTGGTAGGCCTCCCTTTCCCGATCCACGGCGTATTGCTCCTGATACTCCGCCACCAGCCGGGGCGCCTGGACATTGGCAAAGCGTTCCAAATCGATGCACTGGGTTTCCACCAGCACCCGGTACTTATCCAAAAACACCTCGATGCGGTGAAAATACTTTGCCCGAAGCTCCCGCTCCAGGGCCCGCTCCCTGAAATCGGCGATGGAGAGATCCTCCACGACGCCGGCATCCACGGTGATTTTATTGATGTGCTTGACGCTCTGATCCAGCTGCTGCACCTGGAGGTTTCTCGCCCGGTCGATGGTGGCCAGGGTCTGAAGCCCCACCAGGCGGCTGAACTCCCGCATTTTCTTCTCCAAGAGCTTCTCCTGCTTTTCCAGCTCCCGGAGGCGGCCTTCGCTCATCTCCCCGGCGTTTTCCTTTTGAGCCTTGATGTCGTCCAGCTGGCGCTTAAGGGCCTCCTCCGAGGCCTCCAGGCGGCCCCGCTCAGCCCGCCATTCCTTGCGCTTTTTTCTGTACTTCGACTCAAAATCCTTAAGCTGGGCCGTCTCCTGACTGACAATACAGTTGTGAACCCTGACGATTTCCCCGCCGCAGCCCTCAAGGTGAATCCGTTTTTCCATGAGATCCACCAAGAGCTCATGGACATAGAGCGGAAAGTTTTCCTTGGCCTCCCCCCGGAGTATATTCTCCAGGGCTTCTTTATAAGTGATTTTGGGTATTTCCATAGTTTTACCCCCTTATTTTTATATTTAAAGAGGATTTTAAAACCATTTTCCTCGGTTGTCAATACTAATATCGAAATATTTACACTTAAAACTATGAAAATTATTTTGATAGTTAGAGAAAAATATTTTTCAGCCCAGAATCCCTTTTCCGGCTTTTTTATTTTCCTCATAGTTTTTTCTGCTTTTCTGTGGTAAAATAATAAAATACTGTATTGGTCAAAGGATTTTGACCCCTGTGATACCAGACTGCTTTCCCGCAATCTTCAAAAGTCCTTCTGCAAGCAAGCTTGCATTGGAATTTATGCCCTTTGGACCCTGGTATCATAAATAATTTTGCACATTCTCAAGGAGGAGTTACATATGTCTGATTTCACGATGAATGAAATTGTGAGTCTCGCGAAAATGCGCGGTATCATTTTCCCGGGCTCTGAAATTTATGACGGTCTCGCCAACAGCTGGGACTACGGCCCCATCGGCGTAGAAATGAAAAACAACGTCAAGCGTGCCTGGTGGAAAAAATTCATCCAGGAGTCTCCCTACAACGTCGGTCTGGACGCGGCGATTCTCATGAATCCCAAAACCTGGGTGGCCTCCGGTCACGTCGGCGGCTTCAATGATCCCCTGATGGACTGCAAGCAGTGTAAATCCCGATTCCGCGCCGACAAGCTCATCGAGGACTACTTCCACGACAAGGGTGAGGAAGCCGTGGTGGACGGCTGGTCCAACGAAAAGATGATGGATTTTATCCGCGACAACCACATCGCCTGCCCCGAGTGCGGCGCCGAGGATTTCACCGACATCCGCCAGTTCAACCTGATGTTCAAGACCTTCCAGGGCGTCACCGAGGACAGCAGCTCCGAAATCTACCTGCGTCCGGAAACCGCCCAGGGGATTTTTGTCAACTTTAAAAACGCCCAGAGAACCACCCGTAAAAAGCTGCCCTTCGGCATCGGTCAGATCGGTAAATCCTTCAGAAATGAAATCACCCCGGGCAACTTCATCTTCAGAACCCGCGAGTTCGAGCAGATGGAGCTGGAATTCTTCTGTGCGCCGGGCACCGATTTAGAATGGTTTGCCTACTGGAAGGATTTCTGCCGCAAGTGGCTCCTGACCCTGGGCATGAAGGAAGAAAATCTCCGTTTCAGAGATCACTCCCCCGAGGAGCTGTCCCACTACTCCAACGCCACCACCGACGTGGAATTCCTGTTCCCCTTTGGCTGGGGCGAGCTCTGGGGTATTGCCGACCGCACCGACTTCGACTTAACCCAGCACCAGAACGTCTCCGGCAAGGACCTTCAATACCAGGATCCCGTCACCAACGAAAAGTTCATTCCCTACGTCATCGAGCCCTCCCTGGGCGCCGACCGCGTTTTCCTGGCTTTCTTGTGCAACGCCTTAGAAAAGGAAACCCTGGACAAGGGCGACGAGCGTACCGTCATGAAGATCCATCCGGCGCTGTCCGCCTACAAGGCCGCGGTGCTGCCGCTGTCTAAAAAGCTCAGCGAAAAGGCCACCGAGGTCTACGCCGAATTGGCCAAGCATTTCATGGTGGACTACGACGAAGCCGGCAGCATCGGCAAGCGCTACCGCCGTCAGGATGAAATCGGCACCCCCTTCTGTGTCACCGTCGACTTCGATACCTTAGAAGACGGCGCCGTCACCCTGCGTGACCGCGACACCATGGAACAGGTGCGCATGCCCATCTCTGAAGTGGCTGAGTACATCCGCAAAAACATCGAATTCTAATACGCCTTTGGGCAGACAAATCATTAAAAGCGCAGACAGGTCTCCGTTGACTGTCTGCGCTTTTTTAGTCCTCTTGTATCCCCTATCATTTATGCCGGATAAGGCAGGGCCCATCGTCCTCAAAAATCCCGTCTTTTTTACATTTATCAATATCCCGTTTCATTTTCGTCCGTTTTATGGTATACTAAGGTAAACCTCTGCATGTTAACGTATAACATAAATTTTTCACTTATTAACACATTCAGAATCAAAGACCCCGTCAATCCATCCTTAAACCAGTTCACACCGTTCTTTTGCCTTGATCTGCAGTATTCCCGGCCCATCAGCCGGCGTCTTCTGTCAAGGCTTTTATCTGTATTACCTAGAACCAAAGGGGAGGTTTCTAAAATGACAGCCACAACGTCAAAAAAATTCTTACCGTTTATCATTATCCTGGGTGCATTGATTCTTGCCGTCGCCCTCTATTTCATTTACACCCTGACTCAGACCAAGCCAGAGCAGGTGCTGCAGGACTACATGACCGCCGTCAATGAAGGGCGCTACGAGGACATGTACAGCATGCTTTCGGAAACAGCCAAGGCCGACACCTCCCAGGAGGATTTTGTAACCCGCAATAAAAACATCTACGAGGGTATCGAGGCCTCTTCTGTCAAGGCCAGTGCCGTAAGCTGCACAACCGAAAACAACACTGCCAAGCTGAGCTATCTCTACGAGATGGACACCGTGGCCGGTCATTACGCCAAGGAAACGGAAATCCAGATGACCAAGGCTGGCCGCAGCTACACCATCGACTGGGAGGACGGCATGATCATCCCCAGTCTTTTAAAGGGACAGAAGATCTCCGTTGAAACCACCGCCGCCGAGCGGGGCAGCATCTACGACAGAAACAGCAAGCTGTTGGCCGGCAAGGGCGAGGCCTTAGAGGTGGGGCTGGTGCCCGGAAAGCTCAGCGCCCAGACCAGAGCCCAGGACCTCGCTGCCCTGGCCTCATTGCTGTCCACCACCCCCGAGGCCATCGAGGCCTCTCTGTCCCAGGAATGGGTTTCCGATGACGTCAAGGTGCCTCTGTCCACCATCGGCATCGACAACACTGCTTTAGAGACACAGCTTTTGGCCATTCCCGGGGTCTACACCGACACCACGGAGCTTCGGGTCTATCCCTACGGCGAAAAGGCCGCCCACCTCACGGGCTACGTTCAGGGGATCTCCGCCGAAGAGCTTTTGGCCCACAAGGCCGACGGCTACGTCGAAAGCGCCGTCATCGGCAAGGCTGGCCTTGAGGCGGCCTACGAGAGCCGACTCCACGGTCAGGACGGCGCCGCGATCTATATCGAAGGCGTCTATATCAACGACCCCGATAAGGAGGTCATCCCCTGGACCGTCTTGGAACGCCCGGCCCAGCGCGGCCAGGACGTCATGACCACCATCGACGCCGACCTCCAGACGAAGCTCTACGACCAGTTTGCCCAGGACAAGGGGACCTCGGTGGCTATGAACCCGAAAACCGGCGAGGTGTTGGCCTTGGTCAGCACCCCGGCCTACGATCCCAACGCCTTTATCCTGGGGCTTTCCGAGGAGGAATGGAACGCCTTAAGCGCCAATACGGCCATGCCCCTGTTAAGCCGCCTGGAGGCCAGCTACGCCCCGGGCTCCTCCTTTAAACCCGTGGTGGGTGCCGTGGGCATCACCGCTGGCAAGCTGGACCCCAACGCCGATTTCGGCCCCAGTGGTACCAGCTGGCAGAAGGACGCCAGCTGGGGAGACCTTACCATCACCACCCTGGCCACCTACGATGGCCCGGCCAATTTGGAAAATGCCCTGATCTACTCCGACAACATCTACTTTGCCAAGGCGGCCCTGGCCATCGGCGACACCGCCCTGGCCGACGGCCTTAAAAAGGCAGGCTTTGAGGAAACCATCGACTTCCCCCTGGCCTTAACTCCCTCACAAATCTACGGCGAGAACGGCTTTGCCAATGAGGGCCAGCTGGCCCAAACTGGCTTCGGCCAGGGAGAGGTACTGGTCAACCCCGTGCACCTGGCCTGTATTTACTCGGCCTTCGTCAACGACGGCAGCCTTATTAAGCCCGTGCTGGAGGCCCCCGAGGGCTTCACACCCCAGTACCTTAAGGAAAACGCCTTTTCCGCCGAGGCCGCCAGCACCATCCGAAACGATTTAATCCAGGTTGTCGAAAACCCGGCGGGCACCGCCCACGAGGCCCAGATTTCCGGCCTCTCTTTGGCAGGCAAAACCGGCACCGCAGAAATCAAGGCCTCCCAGGACGACGCCACCGGCACCGAGCTGGGCTGGTTCTGCGCCTTCACCGCAGACACCGCCAGCGCCAAGCAGCTGCTGATTGTCTCCATGGCTGAGGACGTAAAGGACCGGGGCGGCAGCCATTATCTGGTGCCGAAGGTTAGGACGGTGTTTGAATAAAACATAAAATCCTGAGAGTCAGATAAATCTTAAATACCCCAGCCGTTTCTGGGAAAAAGAAAAATGTCATTTGCTTTCAAAAGCAAATGACATTTTTACAACAAATTAAAAAAACGGAGAATTTTATTTATGGAAAATCCTTTAACTCAAAAAGAAGCTGACGATAAATGTCTTTTTCGCGTCCCGCTAAGTGCGTCCAAAGATGAGATAAAATATCTCATTCGCTGTATTTTATACCGACATTATAGAATCAAGGAAAATAAGACACCTGAAGAAACGGACTGGACCCTGCGCTCTAATGCCTTCCTCTGCGCTACTATAACACTTTTTATTCTTTTGTCCATCTGCTTTATTATACCACGCATGGAATCTACTATACCGCCTTATTTTTTAGTTATTGTCAACATTATTGCTTTTGTTTCTCTGACCATTAATGCTTTAAGCTTTATTATGAATTGGAAATATTTTGATATTGCTTATTGGAGTTATCATTTTAAAAACAAAAAAGCAAACTCGCATCTGGCTGCTTCTGGTCACACTGAAAAAATCCTTGAATTTTATGATGACCATGCAAAAATTGCCGGGTTACCCAGTATACTTTCTTACACGGAAAGCTTTTATTTCTTCAAGGAGAGCACCCTTTACCTTGTTTTTAATAAAGATGGCAAAGGGTGCTGTGCCATTATCCATGGGATTGACGACAATCATCCTCTAAGGGCCTTTATAAACGTGCGGTCAAAAATGGAAATGCCTGATATTTAATATCTGAACTTTTTAAAGGCTTCTATGAACAAACGAAAACATGACCTTTATGCTTACTGTATTAAACCAAATTTAGGTGAAGTATGAAAAAGAAAAAATCAATAATAATTGCAAGCTTCATCTTTATCGGCATGATCATTTTATTTGTTCTGGCGCTATCCTTCGGGATCCTCTCTTATTACAACAATGTCAAAAGCAGACAGCTAGAGCTGATAAATACCTACGATGATCAACAAGAGGCAAAAAAAACAATTAAAGGAAAAGAATTTTCAGGAGGCATTAGATAAATACATTGATGCATACACCGCTTACTATACCATAACCCCAGATAGTCCACTTTATCCTGAAAAAACGAAATATGGCTATGAGCTTAATCTAACTTCCCTTTTTATCAAAAATGATAATATGATTATTGATTTTAAGCATACAACAGACGATATGATTTTTGAAGAAAAACCTCGATACTATTATCCAGTTCAAATTCATGTCGAAGTTAGAAATTATGATGTATCGCCTGAAAATATGGTGGGTTATGACAGACAGGAAACCATGGAAAGGCTTGTTCAGTATTTTTTATCCCCCATCTACCCGGGCCTTACGTTAGATGAAACTAAACAAATTATTGAAGACAGCAACGATATAGAAAAGCAATGTGCTTCAGAGATATACGACTGCGACTTTTGGACGCCTGAAGAAATACGTTTTCGCTTTGCCTTTTATGTCCATTATCCAATATAAACAAAAGAAAGACACCTTAAGCAAATAGGACCTGGAAACATCAGAGACAAGTTGTCAAGGACTTTTTAATCAATTCCACAAAAAAGATGCTCGAAGGATTGGCTCGCTTCTGACGCCTTGGCAGAATGGGTTTAATTGTTTCCGGTCAGCCGGTTCAGGATAGAGGGAAAGTTCGTCATCAGCACCGACACATCCCGGTCAAGCAGGGCGTTGGCGATACCGCCGGCGAAAAAGGATTTGCCGGTTCCGGATGCCACTGGGCAAGGGGCAGTCGGATTGTAAGATTGACAGTGACAAGATAACGGGTTGCGTTCATTCGCAATACCTCC
>JAUNGS010000055.1 GCA_030524435.1 Eubacterium sp. | reverse complement strand
CCTGGCGCATTTAACCACCGTGGCCGCCGGCGACGTCAGACGGGCCCTGGGGGCTCTGGAGCTCGGCATTTTAACCAAGGACAAGGACGAGACGGGAACCATCCGCATCGATTTGGAAACCGCCCAGGAATGCATCCAGAAAAAGGCGGTGCAGTACGATAAAAAGGGAGATAACCACTACGACACCATCTCGGCCTTTATCAAAAGCATCCGGGGCTCCAACCCCGACGCAGCCCTGTATTGGCTGGCGAAGATGCTGGAGGCCGGGGAGGATCCCAAGTTTATCGCGAGGCGGATTGTGATCTCGGCCTCCGAGGACATCGGCAACGCCGAGCCCATGGCCCTGATGGTGGCCACGGCGGCGGCCAGGGCTGTGGAGATGATCGGCCTGCCCGAAGCCAGACTGAATCTGGCCCAGGCGGTCACCTTCCTGGCCTCGGCGCCCAAGAGCAACGCCTCCTACGCTGGGCTGGATGCGGCCCAGGCGGCCCTGCATGGCGCCTCTAATTCTGAGGTGCCCATGCACCTCAGGGACAGCCACTATCCCGGCAGCGAAAAGCTGGGCCGGGGGCTGACCTACAAGTACCCCCACAACTATCCGGAAAATTATTGTCCCCAGCAGTATCTGCCCGACGACATCGACGGCAGCGTGTTCTATCACCCCACCGAAAACGGCTATGAGAAAAGAATAGCAGAGCGGCTGAGACATTTAAGGGACATGGATGATCATAAAAAGGGTTCAGAGTAGTTTTTCTCAGCTGAACCATTACGAGCAAAGAAAAAAGGAGAAATACATTTGAAAATCAACGATTGTGTACACGGATTTATTTTAAAACGCGAAGAGGAAATCCAGGAGGTTCACGGTATCGCCCGGGTTTTTGAACACGAAAAAACCGGCGCGCGGCTGGTGTACATCTCCAATGACGACAACAACAAGGTGTTCCACATCGGCTTTAGAACACCCTCGGACAACAGCACCGGGGTCGCCCATATTTTAGAGCACTCAGTGCTCTGCGGCTCCAGAAAATACCCGGTCAAGGAGCCCTTTGTGGAGCTGGCCAAGGGATCCTTAAACACCTTCTTAAACGCCATGACCTACCCCGACAAGACGGTTTATCCCATTGCCAGCACCAACGCCAAGGATTTTATGAATCTGATGGACGTCTATCTGGATGCGGTGTTTTACCCGGATATCTACAAGGTGCCTTATATTTTCTATCAGGAGGGCTGGCATTATCATCTGGAAAAAAAAGAGGATCCCATCACCTACAATGGCGTTGTCTACAACGAGATGAAGGGGGTGTTCTCGAGTCCCGAGGAAATTCTGCACCACAATATTTTTGAAACCCTGTATCCCGACAGCATTTACGGCAAGGAATCCGGGGGTGATCCCGATGTGATCCCCGATCTGAGCTACGAGGATTTTGTAAACTTCCATAAAAAGTTCTATCACCCCTCCAACGCCTATATTTATTTCTATGGCGACGGCGATGTAGAAGCGCATCTGGCCTATTTGAATGACAACTACCTGTCCCAGTTTGACCGGGCGGAAATCGACAGCAGCATTGCGACCCAGAAGCCCTTCACCGGCCTCAGGGAGGCGGCCTACAATTATCCCGTTGCCGGGGATGAGGATTTTGGGAACAGGGATTATTTATCCCTGAGCTACGTGCTGGAAAATGAGCCTACCTTCGAGGATATCATGGCCTTTGAAATTTTGGGCCACATCCTTCTGGGCTCCAACGCCTCGCCATTAAAAAAGGCGCTGCTGGATTTGGATATCTGCAAGGAGGTGGACTACTCCTACTCCAGCGCCATGAAGCAGCCCTACTTCAGCATCATTTTGAAGCACACGGACATTAAGCATAAGGATCTGTTTTTAAAGACGGTCAAGGAAACCCTGGAGGGTCTGGTCAGAGACGGCCTTGACGCCAAGAGCGTGGAGGCGGGGATCAGCATCAATGAATTCTCCCTGGTGGAAGGAGAGTACGGTGCCTACCCCAAGGGTCTGATGTACGGCCTGGAAATGTTTGACACCTGGCTCTACGGCGGCGATCCGCTGTCCCATCTGAAATACAAAGACGTCATTGAAAAGCTGCGGGCCAGCAGCAAAAACCGCGGCTTTGAGGCCCTCATCGCCAGATATCTGCTCTTCAACGATCACAAGGCGATGGTCAGCATCCACCCCGATCCCCAGCTGGCGGAGCGCAAGGAGCGGGCTTTGACTAAAAAGCTGGCGGACTACAAGGCCAGTCTCTCGGAAGCAGAGCTGGAGGCCCTGGTTGAAGAAACCCAGCTGCTTTTGGAACGCCAGAACACCGAGGATACGCCGGAGGCCTTGGAAAGCATTCCCATGCTCAGTCTGTCGGAAATCGACAAGAAGGCCAGAATCGCCGAGATGTCCGTCGAGACCTACCGGGACAACACGCTGCTGTACCACCCGGGACACACCGGCGGCATCGCCTACCTCAAGCTGTTTTTTGACACCCGGGTGCTGCCCAGGGAGGACTTAAAGTACCTCTCTCTGCTCAACAAGATCATCGGCAGAATCAGCACCGAGGATTACGATTACCAGCGCTTGAACCAGGAAATTGAAATCCACACCGGCGGCATCTCCTCCAGCGTGGAAACCTATGACAACGTCAAAATGCCCGGCAGCTACGAGAGCAAATTTATCATCCGTGGCAAGGCCATGGCCGATAAGGCGGAGGATTTGGTGGCTCTGATGACCTCAGTCATTTTAAAAACCCGCTTTGATGAGAAAAATCTGATCCACGATATCATCAGTGAGGTTCGGATGAACAAGGAAAACCAGTTCCTCATGGGCGGCCACACCGTGTCGGTCCAGAGGCTGCAGTCCTACTATTCCCAGTCCGCCAGGATGTTTGAGGAGCTGGGCGGCGTAGAATTTTATCGCTTCATCGCTGATCTGGACGACAATTTTGATGCGCGCTGGGAAGCGTTGTCTGAAAAGCTTCAGGCGGTGGCAGCTGCGATCTTTAATCGGAAATACCTGGTGGTCAGCATCACCGGGGAGGAAGCGGCCAAGGCTTCGGTGCTGGCAGCTTTAGATAAGCTTTACGACAAGCTTTTGGATGAAGCGACGCCCTTCTACGATTACCTCTTTGAGCTGGAGCCCAAAAACGAGGGCTTTATGACGGCGGCTAAGATTCAGTACGTCTCCAAGGGCTACAATATCAGACAGCTGGGCTACGACTACAGCGGCAGCCTGTTGGTTTTAAAATCGATTTTGGCCATGGATTATCTCTGGAACAGAGTTCGGGTCCAGGGCGGCGCCTACGGCGCCTTCTTTGGCATCAACCGATCTGGCGATATGTACATGGCCTCCTACAGAGATCCCAATCTCCAGAAGACCATCGACGCCTACAACGACGCCTGCAGCTATATCGAAGGCATGGAGGTTTCAAATCGGGAGCTTGAGAAGTATATCATCGGTACCATCAGCAGCAAGGATGTGCCGCTGTCTGCGGCGCTGATGGCCGATGCGGCGGACACCATGTACTTTAACCGAACCACCGCCGAGGATGTGCAGCGGGAGAGGGACGAGATTCTGGGGACGACCCTGGATACACTGAGATCCACGGCTCAGATGGTCCGCGAGGTCATGGGCAAGGAGCTGCTCTGTGTCATCGGCAGCGAGGAAGCTGTCCGGGAGGCCCAGGACTGCTTTGGTGAGATCAGATACATCAAATAGGTGACGCGGAATGATGAAAAGATTAATCGCAGGAGCCAGCGCTCTGGTTTGTACCCTGGGGTTTATGGCGGGCAGTTTTTCACCGGCGGCTCTGGCCGCCATGCCGGAAATCTCCTCCCAGGAGGGGATGATTGTCAAGGAGATCAACAGCGGCGACGTTTTGGCAGAGCAGAATGCCTCGGAAAAATACTATCCGGCCAGCACCACCAAGCTCATGACGGCTTTGGTGATGATGGATTATGCCGGCAGCGATCTCTCGGAAAAGGTCACCGTCGGCACGGAGATTGAGACCATCGGCTACGAAAGCAGCGTGGCGCACCTTGAGCAGGGAGAGATCTACTCCTACGAGCAGCTGCTCTACGCCCTGCTTTTGCCCTCGGGCAACGACGCCGCCAACGTCATCGCCACGGCGGTGGGCCGGAAAATTGCGGGGAACGAGGGGCTTACCTACAGCGAGGCCATTCGCCTTTTTGTGGATCAGATGAACCAGAAGGCGGCGGACATGGGCCTTGAGAACACGCATTTTGTCAACGCCCACGGTCTCCACGACGACGACCATTACACAACCCCTGCCGATCTCTTGAAAATCGCCGAGGCGGCCTTTGGCAATGAAACCATCGCCAAGGTCGAAGGGACAAAGATCTACGAGATGACCACCAACACCGGGGAAAAGCAGAAATGGAAAAATACAGACCTGCTGCTCTATGCCAACGCCACGGAGTACGGCTCTCCCATCGTTGAGAGTACAGAGAGCACGGAAAGTACCGAAAATGCTGATGCAACCACCGATGGAACTGCCGATGAAACCGCCGAAGCTCAGGGCACAGAGGATACGGCAGATCAGACCCAGACCAATATGGAAAATCCTTACTATAATCCAAAAGCCACCGGCGGCAAAACCGGAAATACCGACGAAGCCGGTCGCTGCTTCGTGTTTTCCGCCCAGGACGGCAACGCCAAAATTATCGGCGTGCTTCTCAAGGGCGATGAAAATGGCGTGTTTGGTCAGGCCAGCGATATCATCAACGAGGTTTTCGACAATTACCGGCTTTTGGACTGGACCACCGGCGACGGCCACTACAAGGATTTTGTGATGACCAACACCCACTATAAGGATGGTCACAACCTGTCGGTGAAAACCGACGGCGCCTACAGCTCTATGATTGCCAAGGGCACCGAGGATCAGTACAGCGCCAGAATTGTCTGGGATTCTGGGCTGATCCAGGAGGCCGAGGACTCCCTGAAGCTGGTGGGCAGCGTCGATGCCGGCACCCAGGTGGCGCAGCTTGAGGTTTACAAGGATGGCACCCTGGAAAAGTCCACGCCGGTGTACGCTGAAAATCAGCTCCGGACCAAAAATATCATCGACTATTTAAGAATTGCGGCCTTCATTGTGGTTCCCCTGCTGATTATCTTGGTTGTTGTCATTCGCCAGATGAACAAGCGGAAGCGCCGGATACTGCGGGAGCGCCAGCAGGCAGCCAGACGCAGGGCCCAGCAGCGGATGTATCAGGCCGGCGGTGCCTCGTCATCGGCCCCCAGACGAAAAACGACGGTGAGTCAGCCCAACAGACGGGCTCAGACGAAGAAAAAATCCGCCGGAGGGCAGCCCCGAAGCGCCGCACCAAAACGCCCGGCGGAGCGAAATGCCGTTGGCAAGACAGCCAGTAAACGCCGGCCCTCCGCCGAGGGACAGCGGCCCAAAAAGCGATAAATAACAGACGCAACAGATTAAAGTGAAAATCCGCCGGATGCCCCGAAGCTTTGGGTACCGGCGGATTTTTGTTAAAGGCGGCGGATGGTGAGGAAAGGAATTGACGCGGCCTAGTAAAAGGGGTACAATAAAAAAATATCATCTAAGGGAGCCCTGGCTTCTGTCGGGTGAAATCTAGGAAAGCAGGACTTGAAAATGACCAGAGAGTTCAATCAGTGCATTACAACGCTGACCGCCGACATGGTGGAAAGCTATCATAAAGACGACGCCTACGTTGCCCATGTGGCTTCGGCACTGCCGAGCAGAAATGAGATTATCAGCATTATCAACGATATGCGGGAATTATTCTATCCCAAGCATTTTGGCGGACGGGAACTCTACAATTGTACGATTCAGTATTTTGTCGGGGATCTTTTGATGCGCATCGAGGAGAAGATTCACAAGCAGATCCGGCTTTCCTTAATGCGCAAATACGAGCAGCAGCCAGGCCATGATGTCCAGGAAATTGCCGATGAGGCGGCGGTGATCAGCTGCGAGTTTATGAAAACTCTGCCGAAGATCAGAGCGCACATGGTTATGGATGTTCAGGCAGCCTACGACGGCGACCCGGCGGCGGCGGATAAGGATCAGATCATCTTTTCCTATCCCGGCGTCTTTGCCATGATGGTCTACCGAATCGCCCATGAGCTGCACCTTTTGGAGGTGCCGCTGATTCCCAGAATGATGACGGAGTACGCCCACACCAGAACGGGGATCGACATCAACCCCGGCGCAACCATCGGGAAATATTTCTTTATGGACCACGGCACGGGTATTGTCATCGGGGAGACCACGGTTATCGGCGACTACGTGAAGCTGTACCAAGGGGTTACCCTGGGGGCCCTTTCCACCCGGGGCGGCCAGGATCTTCGGGGGAAAAAGCGTCATCCCACCATCGAGGACAATGTCACCATCTACTCCAATGTTTCCATCTTGGGCGGGGAGACCACCATCGGCCACGATTCAGTCATCGGCGGCAACGCCTTTATCACTGAGTCGGTGCCGCCCTACTCCAAGGTCAGCATTAAAAATCCGGAGCTCCAGGTGGAGGCCGGCGGGGGATGCTGGAACGAATAAAAAATAACTGTCAGGACAGATTGCTGTTCTGACAGTTATTTTTTTGACATATTATGACAAATCCAGGGTGCGCAGATACTCGCTTTTGATCTGAACCTTGCCCTCCAGGGCGGCCTGGATGCGGCCGATGAGCAGGTCGCGGTCCTGGTTCAGGGTGCCGGCCAGATTGACGTAGTTGGAAATGTGGTTGGCTCTGAAAATGCTGCCGGGGCTGTCAATATGGTGTAAGAGCACCAGGGTTTCCTGGAGAATTTCATCCGGGGACAAAAGGGTAAACTCACCGGCGGCCACCTCGTTTTTTAGGGGCGCCTGGCCCTCCAGCCTCAGGGTGAGCAGGCCGATGTATTCCGGGTTGATGGTGCTCAGAACCCGGGCAGTGTCCAGGGCGTGGGCTTCCCAGTTTTCCCTGCCGCCCAGGCCTGAGATGGCGGTGACCGAGAGCATCATTGAGGCGCCTTTTGCCTTGCCTGCAGCTTCGATGATCTGGGCGGCGGTGGCGCCCTTGCAGACGTGCCTTAGGACGTCGTCATTGCCGGATTCCAGCCCCAGATAGACCATGGTGAGGCCGGCGGCCCGAAGTGCTTCAAGCTCCTGGGGCGTCTTTTTCAAAAGGCTTTTGGGGGTTGCGTAGGCGGTGATGCGCTGGCAGAAGGGAAAGCTTTCCTGAATAGCCTTTAAAATAACCAGCAGATCCTTGGTGGGGCGAATCATGGCGTCGCCGTCGGCGAGAAAAACCCGGTTAATATAGCTTTGATAGTGAATTTTGGCGTCCTCGATATCGGCGAGGACACGGTCCATGGGCACCAGAGAAAAACGTTTTTCTTTATACATATCGCAGAAGGTACAGCGGTTGTGGCTGCAGCCGATGGTTACCTGAAGGATCAGGCTGCGGGCCTCGCTAGGTGGACGGAAAATTCGGCCGGTGTACTGCATAGAAGCCTCCTAATTGTCCTGCACAGCGGCAGGGAAGTTTTACCCGGGATGCGGGGGATAAACCTATTTTAATGCAGTCGGGCAAAATATTCAATAGCTAGCATGCAAAATATTTAAAAATAAAAAAAGGAACCGGTGACAAGCCGGCTCCTGGGTCTGGGAAGCAAAACGTTACACACCGTTTTGCGGGATTGAAATGGCAGATTTTCCCAAACTGTGGTTAAATATTGATTATTATTGGAGATGTAGTTTCTGCGTTCATTGAAGTCCTGTCATCCGCGCAAGGAGGAGAAGAAAAAAATCCTTTTCCGAAGGGAAAAGGATTAAAAAATACTAACATGCACGATGATAGCTCTTAAATCCTCTAAATCGGAGGGAGATAAGAATAAACTCCTATGTAGGTCTTCTGGCTTGGCAATATCATCCGGCTTCCCTTCCCGTGAAATACAGTGGATTGAAGCGGCATTTTGCCTTACAGCTGCGATTACAGCAAAGGACTTTCACCTTTTTCCCTTGAACATAGAATCATTCAATATTCAACTATCATTATCATACACCATATATAGTGGTCTGTCAAGGGTGTTGAACCCTTTCTTAAAACAATTCTAGAAATTTTCGACTTAAAGGTGGGTCAGGAAGACAGGTGGTGCTTTAAGGTGCTATTTTGTGCCGAAGAGGCGGTCACCGGCATCTCCCAGCCCTGGAACGATGTAGGCGTGATCGTTGAGGCCTTCGTCGATGCAGGCGCAGTAGATGGGTACATCGGGGTGCTTTTCGTGGACGGCGGCGATGCCCTCGGGGGCAGCCAGAATGACGGCAAGCTTGATATTTTTGCAGCCGTCGCGCTTTAGGATGTCGATGGTGTGGACCGCCGAGACGCCGGTGGCCAGCATGGGATCGGTGATGATGGCCTCCCGGTCCGAGATATCCGAGGGCAGCTTTTTGTAATACTCCACGGCCTCCAGGGTGTCGGGGTCGCGGTAGAGACCAATGTGGCCGATTTTTGCGTTGGGAATGATATGGGTAAAGCCCTCCACCATGCCTAAACCAGCTCTGAGAATGGGAACGATGACCACGTCCTTCTCTGCCAGAACCCTCTGGGTGGTTTTGCAGATGGGCGTTTCAATTTCGACGGCCTTGAGGGGAAAGTTTTTGGTGACCTCATAGGCCATCAGCGTCGACAGCTCCCGGACAATTTCCCGGAAGTGCTTTGAGCTGGTGTTTTTGTCTCTCAGCATGGTGAGCTTGTGGGTGATGAGGGGGTGATCCATTTGGTGAACCTGGTGCATAGTGATTTTCTCCTTTGGGTATTTTGTCTATCATACATTAAAAGAAGCTGAAAAGCTATATTTTTTCCCCACAATTTATTGAAATTTTCTTGACAGGGGAGCAAAATGATGTAAAATGAATTAATAGCTCCGTCGACATTTATTTTTAATGTCCGTGGGCAATAACGAAAATAAATCCAGAAAAGAGGCGTACGCTATGAAATCAGTTAAATTATATACATGGCCCCATTGTCCCTATTGCAACAATGCCAAGCAGCTGTTAAAGGATAAAAATGTTGCCTTCAGCGATGTGGATATCTACGGCAACGAGGAAATGCGCGACGCGCTGACAGAAAAAACGGGACAGCGCACGGTGCCCTATGTTTTTATTGATGATGAATTCATTGGCGGCTTCAGCGAGCTGGCAAATCTCGATCACATCGGGAAGCTGGATGCGCTGTTGGCCTAGGGAAAAATCAGGAAGGAAAAAAGAAAATGGCATTTTCATTTAAGGTTGTTGAGGAAGTCGGCGTGCTGTCCGAAGGGGCCGGCGGCTGGCAGAAAGAATTGAATCTCGTGAGCTGGAATGAGCGCGATCCCAAGTACGATATTCGCGAGTGGGACGCCAATCACGAAAAAATGCGCAAGGGTGTGACTCTGACGGTGGATGAGCTGGTGGAGCTGCGCAATATTTTAAATGACATGGATCTTTAAAACCTTGAACGGCGCAAGCCGTTCTTTTTTTGATGAAAATTGTAATTTTTGATATAATAGCAGGGTAATTACGATAATATGAGGAGGCCGATTATGAACAATCCGCTGATTTCCGTGATCATTCACGGTGAGCTTTATCTTTATACCACCGACCAAGCCCTGGAGTATGAAACCTACAGGCAGATCAAAGCCATTGCCGAGGACAAGGGGCTTTACCGGGGTAATCCCACCTGTGTCAACCCCTCGGTGCTGGCCTATGAATTCGTTCAAAACGTTCAGGCGCAGACCGGGGTAGGCCTGAAGGCCGTGGATACCTGGCCTTTGGTTAAGCTGAACATCAACGAGGGCTAGGCATGGAGACGATGGAGATTGAATTGCTTTTGTCTTTGGCGGAGGCCGGGGATGACCTGGCTAAAAAACGCTATGCCGATCACTATTTTCATCACGAAAATAAACAGAAGCTGCCCCGGGAGATCTGGCAGCGGGTGTGGCGTTATTATAATGATCTGGCTGAAACCGGCGATGCCGAGGCCATGCTGACGCTGGGTGTGATTTATTACGAGGGGGTCAACATCCCCCAGGACTACACCAAGGCCAGAGAATGGTACGAGCGGGCGGCGGAGGCGGGAAGCCTCTGGGCGGTCAACAACCTGGGCTATTGCTATTACTACGGCCGGGAGATTCCCGTGGACTACGAGAGGGCCTGGCACTATTTTGGCACGGCGGCCGCCCGGGGCAACCACTGCGGCATGTACAAGCTGGGGGATATGTACTATCACGGCAAGTACGTTGCCCAGGACTACGAAAAGGCCCTGGCCTGGTATAAAAAGGCCATTGCGGTCATCGATGCGTCCATTCCCGAATACCCGAATATCGCAGCCCGCATCGGCAAATGTCTGGTCTACGGCCAGGGCACGGCGGCTGATCCTCTGGAAGGATTTCGGTGGCTGCAGATTGCGGAGCACGGCTGCTATCGCTTTCTGATGAAGGGGGATGCCTTCGCCCATCTGTCCATGCCGGGCATCCGCCAGGACATGGAGGAAGCCAGAAAAAAAATTGAAGCGGTGACGAAAACTATGAAAACTGTGGTACAATATACTTAAAAAAAGCGGCGGCAAGCCGCAGTGAGCAAAGGAGAATACAAATGGAACAATACCGTGAAATACCTGTAGAAGAATTACAGTTTAAGCCCTTTACCCAGATTTCCAAGGACTGGATGTTGATTACAGCGGAAAAGGATGGCAAGGCCAACACCATGACCGCCGGCTGGGGCGGTCTGGGCACCATGTGGGGCAAGCCCGTGGCCTTTATCGTCATCCGTCAGAGTCGGTTCACCAAGGAATTTGTGGATGGGGCGGAGCACTTCTCCCTGACCTTCTTCGAGGATAAATACAAAAAAGAGCTGGGCTATCTGGGCAAGGTTTCCGGCCGTGACGAGGACAAGATCGCCAAGACCGGCCTGACCCTGAAGTCCGACGATGCGCCTTACTTTGAGGAAGGCAATCTGGCGCTGGTCTGCAAAAAGCTCTACGGCACCTTCCTGGGCGCCGACGGCTTTACAGTGCCGGAGTTAGACGAAAAATGGTACGCCGATAAGGATTATCACACCCTCTATATCGGCGAGGTGGAAAAGGTGTTTGTAAAATAATTTACAACTTAAAAAATCAGGCTTCAGGGGAGCAGCTCTGGGAAGCCTGATTTTTTTCTGCATTCATTAGGCGTTTTGGCCATGAAAATTGGGCTGGATTTCCCGGCGCAAACGTTGACCAGCCCCCATAACTCTGATAAAATGAGCACAAAGCAAGGATGAAGCCAGAAAGGATATCAGGAATGTACAGAATAGAGGAAAAGAAAAATTTTACAGCGGAGGATTTTGAGAGCAATGCCTCATCCCAGGAGAAGAGACTCTGGGCATTTCTAAAAGATTATCCTGAAACCTTTAACCGCAGTGTTCTGGCGGGCTTCGAGGGCTTTATGTTCGTCTGCCATGCGGCAGGGTTGGTGGTGGAGCTGGAAAAATTCAGACGCTTTGGGGATGAGCGCAGCGGATCCCTGGGCAAAAAAGGCGAGGCCCTTAGAGATCTGGGGCTTAAACGTGTGGCCTATACCTACCGGGAGATCGATACGGACTTTGAAGGGGTCTGTGCGGCCATCGACCGGGCTGTCAAACGACAGATCAGCCAGAAAAGCCTGGTGGCAATCAAAAAGCCGGTGAAGCTTTCTTTGGACGACGAGGATGAACCGGTGAAAAAAGGGTATAGAATCACCGTTTCCGGCGAGGATATCGACGAGGATAAGCGGTACAGCTACAAGCGGTTTAATCGGCGGGAGGATTAGAGGTAAAATAAAAAAGGACTATCCTTAACGGAATAATCCTTTATTGCTGAGTTGATGGTGCGCCCGATTGGATTCGAACCAACGGCACATGGCTTCGGAGACCATTGCTCTATCCACCTGAGCTACGGGCGCAAAATTAAGTTACTAGATTATTATACAGGATTTAAGAAAAAATGCAACTATTATTTTTGGATATGGATAACTGTTACGTGTGGATTATGTATGGACAGGGAAGGAAGAGAAGTATGGCATTAAAATTAAAATCAACGCGGCATGCTGCCGCATTAGATTATGCGATGAATAAAATTAAATCTTCAGTGTTAGAACCGTATATCAATGATGTTATACTATTTGGCAGTTGTGCAAGGAGGGAAGAAAAATTTTCGAGTGATGTCGATTTATTGCTTGTGCTAAAGCTGGAATATTTTGCTCATCCAGAACTAAAAAAAATATTACGGCTACTAAAAAGTGATATTACTTCTGATGATATCAGAGATCCGGAGGTTGATTTAAAAATAGTTGTCGGTGAGGATCAATGGAAAAACAGCGATATGTCCTTTTATAAAAATATTGCAAAGGAGGGGGTGACCTTATGGCATTAGCCACGTACTATGATTTTGCGGAAAATGATTATATGTTTTTCATGGCTTCTTACAATAACGATATCGTGGCAAATATGATGGGTGCAATGGCACAGGGAATTTGTGAAAAGTACATGAAGCATCTTATTGAAACCTATGTCGATCCAAGCTCTTATAATGAGCAAGAGGAAAAAAATGGTGTTATGCGAACACATAGTTTAAACAGATTAATGAAATATTTATCCAAATATCTTGTTTTTGAGTTTTCCCCTGAAACAAAAGCTGCCATGCGTATTATAGACGGTTATTATTTTTCATCAAGATATCCTGGAGACAGCAGTATAGAGCTTGACAAAGAAGATGTTGAAAATTGTTATACTGCAATTATAGCATGTAAAACTGAAGTGGATACATATTTAAACAACAGA
>JAUNGS010000054.1 GCA_030524435.1 Eubacterium sp. | reverse complement strand
AAATCCAGACGAAGATCGTGGAGCTCTGTCCCGAAAGACAGACCACCATCATCATCCGCCGCTACATGATGCGCATCGCCCAGGAAATTGCCGAGAGAAATGGCGCCAAGTCCTTGACCACCGGCGAGAGCCTGGGTCAGGTGGCCAGTCAGACCCAGGAGGGCCTGGGGGCCACCAACGCCGTGGTGGATCTGCCGGTGTTCAGACCCCTCATCGGCATGGACAAGCAGGAGATTGTGGAAATCGCCCAGCGCATCGGCACCTTCGAGACCTCCATTTTGCCCTACGAGGACTGCTGCACCATCTTCGTGCCCAAGCACCCCGAAACCAAGCCCAAGCTGGAGGCGGTGGTGAAATCGGAAATCCCCATGGAGGCGGTGGCGGCGCCGATGATCGAAAAGGCCATCGAGGATGCGGAGATTATCCGGGTATAATCAGCCTCAGCACAATAAAAAAGTGTGCCTGCATGTAATTTTTGACCTGCGGGCACACTGCAGCCAGTCCTTTGGGCTGGCTTTTTAAGTTGGTTTTAATCTTTCTTAAAGTTTTGACTTTGGGGGCAAAGCTTTTATTGTCTGGCCGCCGCCTTAATGCTATAATAAGAGTCGGCTTTAAAATGCCGGGGGAGTTTTTTCCTCATTGAAAACTAAAACAAGGAGTATTTTATGTCTCAGGCAATTATCAATTTTTTTAGCTTCCTGCCGGATTGGCTGGAGGTGCTGGTCATCTCGGCCTTTCCCATCGTCGAGCTCCGGGGGGCCATTCCCTGGGGAACTCTGATGCTGCACATGGATTACCTCCAGACCTTCCTCTTGGCCTGGCTCGGCAGCGCTGTTCCCGCCCCCTTTATCCTTTTGTTTATGCCGGCCATCCTCAAATGGATGCGGGGCACCAAGGTCTTTGGCCCCTTTGCAAACTGGCTTCACAAGCGGGGGATGAAGAGCTCCAAAAAAATTACCCAGTACAAATTCTGGGGGCTGATGATCTTCGTGGCCATTCCGCTGCCGGGCACCGGGGTTTGGACGGGCTGCCTGGCGGCCTCCCTCATCGAGATGGACTTTAAGCAGGGGATGTTCTCGGTGATTTTGGGCTCCGCCATCGCCGGCGTCATCGTCACCACCCTCTGCGCCTTTGGCCTGATGGCCGTGGGAGGCTGAGGATGTACAAGCTGGTTGCCCTGGATTTGGACGATACCCTGCTGACCACCGACAAACGGGTATCCGAGAGAAACCGCCAGGCCCTAAAGGCCTGCCTGGAGGCGGGAATAGACGTGGTGACGGCCAGCGGGCGCTTCAACGAGTCCCAGCTGGTCTTTATCAAGGAGATTGGCCTGGGCCTTGAAAAGAAGGTCCACGTCGGCGACGGCGGCGGCACCATCTTCACCGAGGCGCAGGTTCTTGAAACTCTGGGGGCCTTTTCGCCGGAGGTCTACCAGAGCGTCTTGGATCAGGCCCGGGCCCTGGAGCTGCCCTGCTTCGTCACCAACGGCGAAAATGTCTACTACGACATCCCGGACCAGCCCCTCTGCGGGGTCTACGGCCGGGTGAAGAACGTCCGAAGACCCTATATCTTTGAAATTGAGGACCTTGGGGCCGTCACCACGCCCCTGAAGCTGATCTTCCATTACGACAACCCGGAGGAGCTGGCGCGGATTTACAAAATCAGCCATCCGGACATCATCACCTTCCACGCGGCAAGGCAGCTCATGGAGATCACCCTGAAGACGCTCAATAAGTTCGACGCCTTAAAGCGCCTCGGGGAGCGCTGCGGCGTCACCCCCCAGGAGATGGTCTGTATCGGCGACAGCGAAAACGACATCCCCATGGTGAAGCAGGCGGGGCTGGGCATGGTGGTCAAAAATGCCCTGGACACCGTCAAGGCCCAGGCCGACGTCGTCGGCGAGAAAACCAACGACGAGGACGGCGTCGCCTGGCTCTTGGAGCACTACGTATTAAATTGATTCGAAGCCCCGGGTCCATGGATACCGCGGGCTTTTTAAAATGACACAGGACAAAGGAGGAAAAGCAAATGCCCTTATCACAGCAATTTCACAGCGGCAACAGAAAAAAAATGGGGGAGGCCCTGCCCCCCTCAAGCCTGGCCATCATCTATTCCGGCCGGGAGATTCAGCAGTCCCTGGACGCCAACTATCCCTTTTACACCGACAATAATTTTTACTACCTCACAGGGATCGAGGAGGCCAACGTCACCCTGGTGATGACCAGAGACCAAAACGGCGAGGTGACGGAGCAGCTTTTCATCGACGAGCCCGATCCCCTCAAGGAAAAATGGGTGGGAGCCAAGCTTTTGCCCGACGAGGCCAGAGCCATCTCCGGCGTCGAGGACATCCGTTATAACGGCGAGCTTGAGGCCTTTCTGCTGAAGGTCAAGGACTTCGGCGTCAAAACCCTGTGCTTCGACTTTACCATGCCCAAGCACCAGAGCTTTGCCACCACCGACGATGGGGTCAAGGCCTTCTTCGGGACCCTGAAGATCTTTAACCTTCAGCCGATTTTCACGAAGATGCGCCTGATCAAGCAGGATGAGGAAATCGCCGCCCTCAGGGAGGCCATCGAACTGACCCATCGGGGGATCGACGCCATTTTAAGACAGCTGCGCCCGGGGATGAAAGAGTACCAGGCCCAGGCGATTTTCGAGTACACCATCAAGGACTTGGGGGCCCAGGGTGTGTCCTTCCAGACCATTGCCGCCTCCGGCGCCAGCGCCACGGTGCTCCACTACATCAAAAACCAGGGCGTCATCCAGGACAACACCATGGTGCTCTTCGATTTGGGGGCCAGACTCAAGGGCTATTGCGGCGACATCAGCCGGACCCTTCCGGCAAATGGCCGCTATACCGACGAGCAAGCCACCGTCTACGGTATCGTGCTGGAGGCCCAGAAGGAGCTGATCACGATGTATAAGCCCGGCGCAAAAATGCAGGACATCCAGGCCCGCACCCGGGAACTCTTTTTGGAAAAATGCCTGGAAAATCACATCGTGCCCAAAAACAACGACATCTCTGAATTCTACTACCACGGCATCGGCCACTCCCTGGGCCTGGATACCCACGACACCAACGACAAGCGGGACTACCTCTTAGAGCCCGGCATGGTCATCACCTGCGAGCCGGGGCTCTACATCGCTGAGCTGGGCATTGGCGTCCGCATCGAGGACGATATCTTGGTCACCGAGGCTGGCCCGGAAAACCTGTCTCCCCAGATTCCCAAGGAGATGGCTGATATCGAAAAAATTATGCAGGGCTAATAAAAAATGCTTGACAAACGCCTCTTAAGCGTTTATGCTATATTTTGTAATTGAATATTTACCTATCCAGAGTGGTGGAGGGACAGGCCCGATGAAACCCGGCAACCAGCTTCGCGCATGGTGCCAATACCTGCAGTTAAACTGTAATGATGGGGTTAACTAAGCTTTTAAACCTCATGTGCAGCATGGGGTTTTTCTTTTTTTAAAAAAGAAAATTCGCGGCGTTACGGCGGGTAAATGCGATTACGAATACACAATCATCAAAGGAGTTACGCGATGAAACAATTATTTACTTCTGAGTCCGTCACCGAGGGCCATCCGGATAAGATCTGCGACCAGATTTCCGACGGTGTGCTGGACGCCATTATGGAAAAGGATCCCATGGGCCGCGTGGCCTGTGAAACCTCCGTGTCCACGGGCCTGGTGCTGGTGGCTGGTGAAATTACCACCAATTGCTACGTGGATATTCCCAAAATCGTTCGGGAAACCATCCGCGAAATTGGCTATGACCGCGCAAAATACGGCTTCGACTGTGAAACCTGTGCGGTTTTGACCTCCATCGACGAGCAGTCCTCGGACATCGCCATGGGCGTCGATAAGGCCCTGGAGGCCAGGGAAGGCGCCCTCACCGACGATTTGGACACCGGCGCCGGGGACCAGGGGATGATGTTCGGCTTCGCCTGCAACGAGACGCCGGAGCTCATGCCCATGCCCATCGCCCTGGCCCACAAGCTCACCAAAAAGCTCTCCGCTGTCAGAAAATCCGGCGAGGTAAATTACCTGCGCCCCGACGGCAAATCCCAGGTGACGGTGGAATATAACGACGGCGTGCCTACAAGAATTGACACCGTGGTCATCTCCACCCAGCACAGCGCCGATGTGGACGCCGAAACCATCCGTCAGGACATGATCGAAAAGGTCATCAAGCCTGTCATTGATCCCGCGCTGTTGGATGACGAAACCAAGTACTTCATCAACCCCACCGGCCGCTTCGTCATCGGCGGTCCCCAGGGAGATGCCGGCCTCACCGGCCGCAAGATCATCGTCGACACCTACGGCGGCTACGGCCGTCACGGCGGCGGCGCCTTCTCCGGCAAGGATCCGACAAAGGTCGACCGCTCCGCAGCCTACGCTGCGCGCTACGTGGCCAAGAACATCGTGGCGGCGGGTCTGGCCGACAAGTGCGAGGTGCAGCTGGCCTACGCCATCGGCGTGGCCGAGCCTGTCTCCGTCTTTGTGGACACCTTTGGCACCGGCAAAATCGACGACGAAAAAATCGCCGATCTGGTTAAAAAGAATTTTGACCTGAGACCGGCGGCCATCATCAAGAACCTGGATCTCAGACGCCCCATTTACAAGCAGACGGCGGCCTACGGTCACTTTGGCCGGGACGATTTAGATCTGCCCTGGGAAAAGACAGACATGGCTGAAAGCTTAAAGGCCCAGGCCTAAGCCTGAAATATAGAAAACAGCAAAGCTACAGCTCCGTCCTCAAAATTTGGGGAGGGAGCTTTTTTATCGAAAAATGGCCTGAGAGGATGGCAGAGTGGCATTTATTTGCTATAATAGTACAAGTATCAATGCCCAACGGGGCAAAGGGGAGGCGAAAAAATCAGGGCAGCCTGATATTTTTATGGGAACAAAGGATAAGTCAAAGAAAAAGTATGAGATGGACATGTGCAGCGGGCCCATCCTCAGCAAAATGCTGAGATTCTCCATTCCGGTGATGTGTACCGGGGTGATGCAGCTGTTTTTCAATGCGGCGGATATCGTGGTGGTGGGGCAGTTTGCCGGCCCCAATTCCCTGGCGGCGGTGGGGGCCAACACTTCGCTGATCCAGCTTTTGATCAACCTCTTTTTAGGGCTGTCCATCGGCGCCAACGTGCTGGTAGCCAGATACTACGGTGCGGGACAGCAGCGGGAGCTGTCCAAAACCATCCACACTGCCATCGTTTTGGCGGCGGTCAGCGGCCTGATTTTAACCTTCGTCGGACTGGCATTTTCCAGGCAGATTCTGACGCTGATGCAGACACCGGCGGAGGTTTTGGATTTGGCGGCCCTCTACCTGAGAGTTTACTTCATCGGTATGGCGGGGACCATGCTCTACAACTTCGGCAGTGCCATCCTCAGGGCCGTGGGGGACACCAAAAGGCCGCTGTACTGCCTTTTGGGCGCCGGGGTGATCAACGTGGCCTTGAATCTGGTCTTCGTCATCGGCTTTAAGATGGACGTGGCCGGGGTGGCGGCGGCCACCACCATCGCTGAATCCATCGCGGCGATTCTGGTGCTCAGATGTCTCATCAAGGAGGAGGGGCCCATCCAATTGGTGCCAAAGCGGCTTAAAATCGACGGCCAGAGCTTTATCAGAATCCTTCAGATCGGTTTGCCGGCGGGCTTCCAGGGCGTGATCTTCTCTCTGTCCAACGTGGTGATTCAGTCCTCGGTCAATCTCTTCGGCCCCACGGTGGTGGCGGGAAACTCGGCCTCGGCCAATATCGAGGGCTTTATCTACATCGCCATGAACGCCCTGCACCAGGCCACCATTTCCTTCACAAGCCAGAACCTTGGGGCCGGGCAGTATAAAAGACTCAATAGAATCGTCATCACCGGGGAGCTCTGTGTGCTGGCGGTGGGCCTTGGCCTGGGCAATCTGGCGGTGCTTTTCGGGCGCAGCCTGCTGGGCATCTACTCCTCCAATGCGGAGGTCATTGCGGCGGGTCTGCGGCGGCTGAGCATCATCGGCACCACCTACGCCATCTGCGGTATGATGGACGTCATGGTGGGCGCCCTCCGGGGCATCGGCTATTCCGTCGCCCCCATGGTCATCAGCCTGGTGGGGGCCTGCGGCCTCAGGCTTTTGTGGATAGCGACCATTTTCCAGGTGCCGGAGTTTCACTCGGCCCAGGTCATCTACTTGTCCTATCCCATCACCTGGATCGTCACCCTGGCGGCGCTGGTGGGCTGCTACCTCTGGCTGAGACGCAGAATGGACCGGCGCATGGCCCTCAATTGCGGATAACGGCTAAAAAGGACCCAAAATACCTTAGGGGGTATCATTGGGTCCTTTTTTAAAAACAACCTCTTTAAAGGGCTGTCAGGCGCTAATTCAGATAAAATTCCGGGGGCTTGAGGGGTGAGGCAAAGCGGCTTTCGATATCCTGTCGGTGAAAGACGAAATCGGGATCGTCAAAGTACTTGGCGGCCTCGGGGCAGCCCTTGACGCAGGCGTGGCACTTGATGCAGATCCCCGTAATCAGCCTGGCGTCTTCGGGATCGATGGCGCCCATGGGACAGCTCACGGCACATTTTTTGCATTGGACGCAGTCTGAGGTGGTCTTGGGCTTGACCCTTCGGATGTCGATGGGTGTGCCCTGGGGGCCCAGGGGCTTGAAATAGGGGTGGATGGGATCGTTGCCGGGAAGAGAAACCGGCTTAAGCCTTTCTAAGTCGGCGTCGAGCTTGCGCCAGATTTTTCCAGAAAAATCCTGGAGCTTTTTAAAGACGGCGGCGTCGGGCTGACCGGCGGCCAGCACCTCAGAAAAAGAATGCTGTCCCACGATGGCAGCAGCGGCGACGACAAGGAAGCCATTTTCTGTCATCAGCTGGCCCAGCTCCATCAGGGCGTCGTCGTAGGAGCGATTGCCGTAGAGCACCACGGGGATTCCCAGAGCCCCCTGGCCTTTGATGGCCTTGATGAAGGGCAGCATCAGATTGGGAACCCTGCCGGCGTAGACCGGGGTGGCCAGAACCACCAAATCCCCCTCAGAAAAAAACGGCGCCTGCTCCCGGTTTTTAGGCGGCGTAAAATCATAGCTGCAGACCTCGGAGTCAAGGCGGGCGGCGAGGGCCTGGGCCAGGGCTGTGGCAACCTGCCTGCTGGTGGACGTGGGACTGAAAAAGACGGCGTGAACCGCTTGAATATTCATGAGAGCTCCTCCTGAAAAGTGACATTCTTTATCCCAGTATAGCATTTCATGGGATAAAAAGTCAAAACGTTTTCAATCCTTAAGGCGAGGATAGTTGGCAAGATCTGAATCTTAACGTAACGTATAATCATGTATATCGTGCAAAACAATGCGTTAAGACTCAAGATTGCAAATTCATCCCAGTGGTTTGACGCAGACGGCGGCGCGTGATACACTAGAAAAGCTTTTTAATCAGAATCTTAGGAGGACAGCGTGGAAGGGAACTACGTATATATTTTAAAGTGCAGAGACGGCAGCCTGTACACCGGCTGGACCACCGATCTCGACAACAGACTGGCGGCCCACAACTCCGGCAGGGGGGCCAAGTACACCCGGGGCCGGCGGCCGGTGGAGCTGGTTTACCACGAGGTGCTTCCCAGCCGGGGCGAGGCTTTGCGCCGGGAGGCCGACATTAAAAAGCTGCGCCGGGCAGAGAAGGAAGCCTTGATTGCTGCGGGAAAAAGGGACGGGGGAGGTCACAGATGAAACGTGTACTGACGTTAGTTTTAGTATGCCTTAGTGTTCTGGCCTTTTTTACGGGCTGCAGCCTTCAGCCCAGTCAGCAGCCTCTGGCCGAGGCCGAGGGCAGTCTGCTGGTTCACTACATCGACGTGGGCCAGGGGGACTGTATCCTCATTCAGACCCCCTCGGGGAAGAATATGCTCATCGACGCCGGCAATCCCGGGGACTTTGAGACCATCGACGCCTATCTGCAGTCCAAGGGCGTCAAACGGCTGGACGCCATCATGGCCACCCATCCCCACAGCGACCACATCGGGGCCATGGCCGAGGTTGTAAAAGCCTACGACGTCGGCGAGATCTACGCCCCCAAGGTCAACCACAACACCCAGACCTACAAAAACTTTTTGAAGGCGGCTGCGGCCAAGGGGATTGCCATCACTCCTGCCCATGCCGGGGTCACCATCGATTTAGACCCTGCGGTGGGCATCGAGCTCTTCTCTCCGGTGCAGGATAAGAGCTATTCAGAGCTCAACAGCTATTCACCCATCACAAAGCTGACCTACGGCGACAGAGCCTTTGTCTTCACCGGCGACGCCGAGATGGATGCCGAGGCCGACGCCCTGGCCTATGGCGGCGCCAGGCTGAAGGCCGACGTGCTGAAGCTGGGGCACCACGGCAGCGATACCTCCAGCTCCCAGGCCTTTCTGCAGGCGGTGTCGCCTGCGTATGCGGTCATCAGCGTGGGTCAGGACAACAGCTACGGCCACCCCGCCCAGACGACCCTGGACCACCTCCAGGGCGTCAACATCTACCGCACCGACACCATGGGCACGGTGACAGCGGTCTGCGACGGCACAAGCCTCCGCTTTGTGACACAGAGGGGCAGCACCGGCGACAATCAGATACAGCCCCAGGCGACGGCGGCCGCCGGGACATCAGACCAGGCGGCTTCCGAGGCTCTGGCCCAGGAGGCGGTGTACATCGGCAATAAAAATTCTAAAAAATTCCACCGGCCGAGCTGCAGCGGTCTGCCCTCAGAGAAAAATGCTCTGAGCTTTTCCAGCCGGGAGGAGGCCATCGCCCAGGGCTACACCCCCTGCGGCATCTGCGCACCCTAAATAAAAACGCTTGAATTCAGGCAGTGACCGGCCTGAATCCAAGCGTTTTTTCTATGCCCTTTACAGAAGCGGTGCAAAGAGCCGGGAGATGGACTCCTTGATTTTAACACGGCGGGGGCGCTTCATATAGCTGATTTTGTCGTAGTAGAGACATTGGTCGATATCCGCAAGGAAGATATCCCGAAGCTCGGTGGCTATGGCCCTGTCGTAGAGGAAGGCGTTGGTCTCGAAGTTGAGGCGGAAGCTTCGGATGTCGAAATTGCAGGAGCCCACGGCGGCAATCTCGTCGTCGGCCACCACCACCTTGGCGTGGAGAAAGCCGTTGTCGTAGATATAGACCTGGGCGCCGTACTCGATGAGCTCACCCACGTAGGACAGGGTAGCCCAGTAGATAAAGACGTGGTCCGGCTTGTTGGGGATCATGATCCGCACCTCAATGCCCGACAGCAGCGCAATTTTCAAGGCTTCCATGATGCTCTCGTCGGTGACGAAATAGGGGGACTGGATAAAAATGTAGCGTCTGGCGTTGGTGATGATCCTGATAAAGCCCTGCTTGATGCCCTGGTTGGGATCGTCGGGGCCGCTGGAGACAATCTGAATGCCGGCGCCCCCGTTGTTTTCCATGGGGGGATAATAGCGGCTGATGTCCTTGTGGCTGTCCTCCAGGGGCGAGGGATTGCCGCTGGTACGCCAGTCTAGGAAAAAGCGCATCTGGAGCTCGTAGGCCGCATAGCCTGTGATTTTCAGATGGGTGTCCCGCCAATAGCCCATTTTTTTCTTGAGGCCCAGGTACTCGTCGCCGATATTGTAGCCGCCGATGAAGGCTGTGGTGCCGTCGATGATGGCGATTTTCCGGTGATCCCTGTAGTTTACCCTCAGGTTGATGTAGCGCAGCTTCGAGGGAAAGAAGATGCCGTAGGCGCCGCCAGCCTGCTTGAACTCCTTCAGGATGCTTCTGGGGAGGTAGCGGCCGCCCATCTCGTCGAAGAGCAGGCGAACCTCCACGCCCTGGCGGGCTTTTTTGATGAGCAGCTCCATGAAGCGTTTTCCCAGCGCATCGTACTTGATGATGTAGTATTCCAGATGGATGGAGGTTTTTGCCGCCTCGATGGCCGCAAAGAGGGCGTCGAACTTGGCGTGGCCGTCGGTGTAGATGGCCACATGGTTGTTTTCGCTGTACAGAGAATGGCTGACATTGAAATGATACTCGATGGTGTAGTGGTATTTTTCCAAGAGATCGTTGTTTCTGGCAAAGTACTGGTGGGTCACCAGGGCGTTTTTTTGCAGGCTCAGCAGCTGCTTGTACTGCTTGGCCTCGGGGGTGTTGTAGCGGTAAATTTTGCGCTTGGTGAGGTTTTGGGAGAAAAAGAGATAAAAAATAAAGCCCAGGATGGGAATGATCCACAGAAACAGAAGCCAGGCGTAGGTGCTCTGGGGCGTTTTGCGCTCGAGAAAGATGATGGCTGAGCTCAGCAGGATATTGACGATAAAGGTAAAGATCGATAGGGGATGATCCGGGGGTAAAAAGGTCAGCATAGGGTCTCTCCGTAGATTTTTAAGTGGTAGTTAAGTATAACACAGATTGCGGTTAAAATACAGGTTTTGGGTAAAAGAAAAAACAGCACCCTCAGGAGCGCTGTTTTTAAAAATCTTAAAGCTTTGTGGCATCAACGGCATTTAAGGCGTCGTTGATGGAGCGAATCATGGCGTCGGGATCGATGCCGTGGGCCAGACAGCCCTGTTCGATGTTTTCAAAGCGCGCAGCCATGCAGCCGAAGCAGTGCATGCCGTAGGCCTGGAATACAGGAACAGAATCGGGATATTTTTCAACGGCATCCAGAATGCCCATGTCTTTGGTTACTTTATCCATGGTGAATTACCTCCGTGTGATTTATTTCAATATATCACATATTATAGCGGTTTAGGGGTATAATGGCAAGGCTTTGGGTAAAAGAATTTCAAATCCCTTGAAAAAAGGCCCGAGACATTGTATAATATTTAACGTAGGGGAATATTATTAAAAATAAGGGAGGTTATTGTGGTACGTGAAGAAGTGATTATACGCAATCGCGCGGGACTTCACGCGAAGCCTGCATCTTTGTTTGTTCAGAAATCCAACCAGTTTGTCAGTGAAATTTATATCGTCAAGGATGAGGTGCGCGTCAATGCCAAAAGCATCATGGGCATCATGATTTTAGGTGTACATCAAGGAGACGCCATCGTCATCGAGACCAGCGGCGACGATGAACAAGAGGCCGCTGCGGCGCTGAAGGAGCTGGTTGACAATAACTTCGGCTTGGCCGACGAAGGCTAGAATGCAACAACTTTTAAGAAGGAGAAGTGTGATCATCCCGCACTTTTCCTTGATTTTATGAAGGCGGTTCTTCGCCCGAAATAGATAAAATGGAGAGCAGCCCTGAGCTGCTTATTTTATATCAAGATTTAGCTTACAGGAGAGACCATGCGTAAATTTCTAATTGCAATTTCATTTTTCACAAGGATTCCCATCACCTTAAAGGATGTCTCGGAGGAGGAGTTCTACGAGTCCATGATTTTAATGCCGGTGGTGGGGCTCTTGGTGGGCGCGGTGCTCCTTGGGGCGGCGTGGCTCTTTAGCTATATCCACGTGCTGCAGCTCCAGGCGCTGCTTTTGCTCATCGTCTATATCTGGTTCACCGGCGGCCTGCACCTAGACGGCTTTGCCGACACCACCGACGCCCTGTTCTCAGCCAGGGATCACGCCAAAATGATGGAAATCATGAAGGACAGCCGGCTGGGCTCCTTCGGCGCCATCGGTCTTATCCTGTTGTTCTTGACCCTGTGGTCCTGTTATACGGTGGTGCTGCCCGACTATCCCTTGGCAGTGCTGCTTTTGCCCATGGTCGGCCGCTACTGCGCCATCCAGGCCTGCTGCTTTTCCACCTACGCCGAAGGCGGCGGCGGTCTGGGCAAGCGCATTGTGGAGATGACAAGGCCCGTCCATGTGTTCATTTACATCCTGCTCATCGGCCTTTTTGCTTGGTTTGTCGTCGGACGCCTGGCCTTTTTCGCCTTTCTCATCACCGCGGTGCTGGGGCTTCTTTTAACCCTCTACCTTAAAAAGAAGATCGGCGGCATGACCGGAGATACCATCGGCATGACCATCGAGCTGACCCAGGCCCTCTACCTGGTGAGCTTGGCGGTGATTCTGGCCAATTGGCCTGGGCTGGTGTAAGATGAAAGACCTTCGTTTTTTACCGGTCAATGGCCGGGAGATGAAAGCCCGGGGCTGGGACAGCGTGGACTTTGTCCTGGTCACCGGAGACGCCTACGTGGATCATCCCTCCTTTGGGGCGGCCCTGATCTCCAGGGTTTTGGAAAGCCGGGGCTACCGGGTGGGCATTTTGGCCCAGCCCGACTGGCAGGACACCGAGGCCTTCAAGATCTTCGGCGAGCCGCGGCTGGGCTTTCTGGTCACCGCCGGCAACTTAGATTCCATGGTCAGTCACTACACCGTCAATAAGAAAAGACGGCACCGGGACGTCTACACCCCCGGCGGCGAGGGCGGCAAACGGCCCGATAGGGCCACCATCGTCTACTGCGGAAAAATCCGCGAGGCCTACAAGGGCATTCCCATCATCATCGGCGGCATCGAGGCCAGCCTCAGGCGCTTTGCCCACTACGATTACTGGCAGAATAAGGTGCGCCGCCCCATCCTCTTCGACAGCCGGGCAGACCTTCTGGTCTACGGCATGGGGGAGAAGGCTGTGGTGGAGATTGCCGACAGTCTCAAGGCCGGCATCGCCGCAGAGCAGCTCACCTACATTCGGGGAACGGCCTGCATTGTCAAAGACTGTCCCTCGGACAATGTGGTGTTATTGCCTTCTTTCGAGGCGGTGTCCGAGGACAAAAGGGAATACGCCCGGGCAGCCCAGATCATCCACGGCTCCAACGATCCCTTTGACGAGCGGTGCTATGTACAGGGCTGCGGCGATCGCTGGCTTTTGCAGAATCCGCCCCAGATGCCCCTGACCGAAGGAGAGATGGACGACCTTTACGACCTGCCCTACACCTATGTCCAGCACCCAGAAACCCTGGCGGCGGGGGAGGTTCCCGGCATCGAGGAGGTCAAATTCAGCATCACCGCCAATCGGGGCTGCTTTGGCAACTGCAATTTCTGTGCCCTGGCCATCCACCAGGGGCGCTATATCCAAAGGCGCAGCCAAAAATCCATCGTCGACGAGGCAAGGCGCATGACGGAAATGCCGGACTTCAAGGGCTATATCCACGACGTGGGGGGCCCCACCGCCAATTTCAGAAATCCCGCCTGCAAAAAGCAGCAGACCGCGGGGGTGTGCCGCCACAGAGAATGCCTTTACCCGAGGCCCTGTAAAAACCTCGACACCGATGAGAGCGACTATTTAGAGGTGCTGCGGGCAGTGCGGCAGCTGCCGGGGGTGAAAAAGGTGTTCATCCG
>JAUNGS010000005.1:4919-67615 GCA_030524435.1 Eubacterium sp. | reverse complement strand
AAAACGAGACAGTCGAAACCGTCTCGAAAAAGTCTAACTTTTTGGGGTCACCTCACACAGCGCTCTTTTTTATTGCTTATTTTTATCCTTCTTGGCCACGACCCCGGCGACCTTGGCAACCTTGGAAAGGCTGCCCACCAGGGGATTGATGACGTCGGTGACCAGGGCGGTAACCGAGGTTTCAACCTCCTCCACCATCTGGTTGGCCTTGCCCGTCAGCTCACCGGAATTCTTGGCAATTTCCTCCACATCATTTAAAATATTGTGGAGCTGCACGCGGTTCTCGTCGATGAGCTTGGCGCTGGTATTCAGGGTTTCAGCCAAATTTTTGAGCATTTTCACAAAATAGGCCGTTCCCACCACAAAGGCAATGGCGATGATCAAAAGGGCCAGCTCCCAGACACTAAAAGTAAAACTAATCATACAGGGCCTCGATTACTCTGTAACTGCGTCGGCAGCCTTTTCAGCCGCATCCTCCACAGTCTCTGCCGCTTCTGCACCCGCATCCTCCATGGCCTCCAGCTCATCGTTGAGGTCCTCAAGATCCTGGCTGACCTCGTCCTGGATTTCCTGGATCTTGCTTTCGATCTGGTTTTTATACTGATTGACCTTGTCGGTGACAGAGTCTGTCATGTCCTGGAATTGTTCCTTGAGGTTTTCGCCGTATTCTACAGCCTGATCGTAGACGTCGCCGAAGGTTTCCTCGGTGGTCTCCTTAATTCTGCGTCTTGTTTCCTCGCCGGAGGCCGGAGCCAGCAGCAGACCCAATGCGCCGCCGATGATGGTGCCAACGAACAAACCGCCCCAAAAATATCCTTTGTTACAACTCATTGTCATTTCCTCCTGTATTTAAACGTTATAATGAAAATTCTTAGTATAATAATACCCCAAAATCCTTAAAATGAACAGGACTTTGGGGTATATTCTTAAAATTTTCAGTCTTTTTTTTACCTATTTTTCGCCAAACTTATTCTCAACCAGGGCGACAAGGGCATCCAGAGCCTCCTGCTCGTCCTCGCCGTCGGCTTCGATGGTGACGGTATATCCCTGGGAGATACTCCCGGACATGACCCCCATGATACTCTTGGCATTGATCCGCTCCGTGCCCTTGACCACGTCGATCTTTGCTCTGAACCGTCCGGCAGTCTGGACAAACATCGACGCCGGTCTCGCGTGGAGCCCCGTGGCGTTCAGTATGGTTACCTCTCTGCTTACCATAGTCTCACCTCTGTCTAATGAATTATACGATTTTCAGTCCCAGCTCAGCGATCTTTTCCTGAACCATGGCCTTGACTTCCTCACCGGTTTCCAGGTGCAGGGCCGCATCGGCAATGGCCTTGGCGTCTTCGTAGCTGACGCTGCGGATAATCTTCTTAACCTGCGGGATGGAGGAGGCGCTCATGGAGAACTCGTCCAGACCCAGGCCCAAAAGAATCAGGGTTGCCAGGGGATCGCCGGCCATTTCACCGCACATGCCGGTGAATTTGCCCTCGTGGCTGTGGGAGGCCTCGATGACGGTTTTGACCAGACGCAGAATCGCCGGGTGCAGCGGATTGTACAGGTAGGAAACCTCCTGGTTCATACGGTCCACCGCCAGGGTGTACTGGCAGAGGTCGTTGGTGCCGATGCTGAAGAAGTCCACTTCCTTGGCGATGATGTCGGAGGTTACCGCCGCCGACGGGATTTCGATCATGACACCGATTTTGATGTCCTTGTCGTAGGCGATGCCCGCTGCGTCAAGCTCCTGCATGCATTCCGCCAGGATGGCCTTGGCCTGTCTTACCTCGGAGACACCGGAGATCATGGGGAACATGATCAGGGCGTTGCCGAAGGCGGAGGCCCTTAAAATCGCCTTGAGCTGGGTCTTGAAGAGATCCTTTTCTCTGAAGCAGAGACGAATAGCTCTGAAGCCCAGGAAGGGGTTCATTTCTTCTTCTAAAGGCAGGTAGGGCAGCTTCTTGTCGCCGCCGATGTCCAGGGTTCTGATGATTACCGGCTCGCCCTTGAAGGACTCGATAACCGCCTTGTAGGCCTGGAATTGTTTTTCTTCGTCGGGCATTTCGTCACTGTCCATGTACAAGAATTCTGTACGGTAGAGGCCGACGCCATTGCCGCCATTTTTGTGAACGCCGTCCACATCCGCCGGGGAACCGATATTGCCCACCAGCTCGACGACGCGGCCGTCCTTGGTCTCAGCCTTGAGACCCTTGAGCTCGCCCAGCTCCTTCATGTAGGCCTGGTAGTCCGCCTGCTGCTTCTTGTAGTCGGCCAGCTCTGCCTCGTCGGGATTGATGACCGCAACACCCTTGAGACCGTCTACGATGACGGTATCGCCGTTTTTAACACAGCTGGTGATGTCGCCCAGACCTAAAACCGCCGGAATTTCCAGGCTTCTGGCCATGATGGCGGTGTGGGAGGTGCGGCTGCCGATGTTGGTGGCAAAGCCCTTGACTCTGGCCTTGTCCATCTGGGCTGTATCCGAGGGCGCTAAATCCTCGGCGATGATGATGGTGTCTTCATCTAAAGCGGAGATATCCACGGTCTCAACGCCCATGACGTTGTTGAGCACCCGGGTGCCGACGTCTCTGATGTCGGCGGCTCTGGCGCTGAAATAGGGATCGTCCATGGCGTCAAAGATCTGGAAAAAGCGGTCGGTCACCGTCTTGACGGCGGCTTCGGCGTTGATGCTGTTGTTCTTGATTTCAGCGGTGATGCTGTCCACAAATTCGGGGTCCTCCAGCACCATGGCGTGGGCCTCGAAGATTTCAGCCTCCTCAGCGCCGAGATCTCTGGCGGCCTTGTCCTTGATGGCCAGGATCTGGGCCTTGCTCTTGTCCAGGGCTTCCTTGACCCGGGCCACTTCGGCTTCGGGATCTTCAACCTTGACTTCCTTAACCTCTAATTCGACCTTCTCGTAGACAAAGGCCTTCGCGATTGCGATTCCGGGGGATGCTACAATACCTTCTTTTAACATAGGGGGAATCCTCAACTTTCTTTATATACTAAATATACTGAATTTTTGATGGCGGTTAAATCGTGTTTCTGCCTTCAAAAGCCTTGACCAGAGTGATTTCATCGATGTATTCCACATCGGCGCCGATGGGAATACCCTTTGCCAGACGCGTTACCTTGATGCCCGAGGGGGTGATCAGGTTGCCGAGATACATGGCCGTTGCCTCGCCCTCGGGGGTGGGGTTGGTGGCCATGATGACCTCCTCCACATCCGAAGCCTTCAGGCGCTCGATGAGCTCCGTGGCCTTGATGTCCTGGGGGCCGATGCCCTCCAGGGGAGAGATGGCGCCGTGGAGCACGTGGTAAAGCCCATTGTACTCCCGCGTCTTTTCAATGGCAAAAATATCCTTTGTATTTTGTACGACACAGATAATTTTCTGATTGCGGTTGGGATCGCCGCAGATATCACAGATTTCCTTGTCGGTAATGCTGAAGCATTTGGGACAGAGATGCACCTTCTCCTTGACCCCCACCAGGGCCGCCGACAGGCTGTCGATGTCCTCGGAGGGCGCGTCGATGAGGTGAAAGGCCAGCCGCTGGGCCGTCTTCTCTCCGATGCCGGGCAGCTTTCCCAGCTCTGTCACGAGCCGCTCGATGGCCTTTGGATAAAAACCCATGCTGAATCCTTCCTAGAACAGTCCGGGAATATTCATGCCGCCGGTGAATTTACCCATCTCGGTGCTGGTGATCTCATCGATCTTCGCCAGGGCCTCGTTGGCCGCCGCAATGATCAAATCCTCCAGCATTTCGATATCGTCCTCGTCGATGACGTCGGGATCGATTTTGACGGCGGAGAGCTGCTTCTTGCCGTTGACCTTGACGGTGACGGCGGCGCCGCCGGCGGTGGCCTCAGCCTCCTTTTCCTCCAGCGCTGCCTGAGTCTTCATCATTTCCTCCTGCATCTTCTGGATCTGCTTCATCATATTATTCTTGCCTCCGGGCATGCCGCCGGGCAGCCCGCCAGGCATTCTTCTTCCTCGAGCCATAGTTACCTCCATGAATTTTACTAACCTACTTAATAACTTTGATTATTATACCATTAATGCCAGGGATTTCCAGCAAATTTTTACAATAGTTAACACTTCGTTAAATTTTTTACAAAATTTCTAGAGCTGGTTTTTTCCGTCAACCTCGACGATCTCCACCTTGCTGTCGTTGATGATGGAGCGGGTCTTCTCCGCCATGGACATTTCCTCGTAGCGCTTCTCCACCACCTCTATTTTGAGATCAAAGGGTTCCTTCATGGCCTGATTCACAGCCTGCTTTAAAAATTCCAGATTTTGCGGCATATTCAGCAGAGCCACCGAGGCCTGCTGATCCGGGTTGAAGCGCAGGGCCAGCCGCCCCTCGCCCACCTCCGCCAGCTTGCCTCTTTGGAGATGGGGCACCGCCATGGGCTTTTTCGCATGGCAGAGATTGATCAAATACTGGTAAAGCTTGTCGGTGTTGACGCCCCGGTAACCCTTGGCCGCTGCCCTGGGAGCGCCTTCTCTGGCCCCCTGGGCTGATGCGCCCTGGGGCGCCGCCGGTGCTGCCTCGGGGACCTCCGGCGGTGCGGCCATTTCCGGCGGCATCGCTTCAAGGCTCGCCAAATCTCCGGGCATGTCCTCCGGCGGCGGCACCGCCTCAAAGGCTTCAGGGGTCTCGGGCACCGCAGCCTTTACCGCTGGCCTTTGGGGCTGGCGCTGCGCTGTGTTTGCCGCCGACGTCTGCATCACAGGACGCCTGGCTTCAGGGGCCGCCTGGATCTGGCGCACCGGCGCAGCCTCCAGGCCACAGAGCCTGAGAAGGGTCATCTCCACCACCACGGCTCCCAGGCCACTGTACTTTAGCTTGCTGCGCTCGTCGATGAGCAGGGAGATCATGCCAAAGAGCCTGACCTCCTCCACCTGCTGAGCCAATCCCCTGAGATTGGTCAAAGCGCCCTCGGTGAGTCCCAGAATCTGAGCGCTGTCTTTGCCCGCCGACTTGACCACCAGCACCCGCCTGAGCATCTCCGTCAGCTGATCGTAGACCAGGGCGCTGTCCCGGCCGGTATCCCTTATGGCCTTGAATTTAGCCAGGGCCGCCCCCTTGTCCCCGGCGAATATCGCCTGGGTCAGGGCAAAGATACTCTCGTCGTCGGCCATGCCGAAGAATTCCAAAACCTCGGCCTCGGTAATGGGCGCCCCGTCTCTCTGGATATCGATGACCTGATCCAAAAGGCTCAGGGCATCGCGCATGGAGCTGTCCCCCCGGTAGGCGATGAGATTTAAGGCGTCGTCCTCGATGTCCACCTGGATATCCGCCAGGATTTTTTTCATCTGCCCCACGATGGCGGCCTGGGAAATGGGCTTGATGTCAAAGCGCTGGCACCGGGATAAAATGGTGGTGGGCAGCTTGTTGGGCTCCGTGGTGGCCAAGATAAACACGATGTGCTCCGGCGGCTCCTCCAAAGTCTTTAACAGGGCGTTGAAGGCCTCCTTGGTGAGCATGTGCACCTCGTCGATGATATAGACCTTGTACTTGCCGATGGTGGGCGGGTATTTGACCTTCTCCCTGATCTCCCTGATCTCATCGACGCCGCGGTTGGAGGCTCCGTCGATTTCGATGATGTCCATAACCCCCGGGCGCTCGATATTTTTGCAGGTCTCACATTCATTGCAGGGATTGCCCCCCACATTGTGCTCACAATTGATGGCCCGGGCAAAGATCTTGGCCGTGGAGGTCTTCCCCGTCCCCCGGATGCCGGAAAAAAGGTAGGCGTGGCCCACCCGCCCCGAGAGAATCTGGTTCTTTAAAATACGGGTCACATATTCCTGTCCCACAACGCTGTCAAAGTCCCTCGGACGATATTTTCGATAAAGTGCCAGATATGCCATACCTTCTCCTCCATTTGATTACTTCTGAGCTTTTTTCTGATATAATTAATGCTGTAAAGGGCAAAAGGTATTTGTGCCCCTTTAATTTCTATGATGCCGGATTGCTTTGCGCAGAGCGCTCTCGCAATCATTATAATATAAGTTACCTGTGGGGTCAAAATATCCCGCAGGCAAATAGGCTAAAATCTACACTATATTAAGGAGAACACCATGAATCTGATCCTCGCCTCGGCCTCCCCCAGAAGAAAAGATCTTCTCACCCAGGCCGGCCTTTCCTTCACCCTCCGCCCCGCCGACGCCGACGAAACCCTCTGCGGCTGCACCCCGCCGGAGGCGGCGGTCACCACCCTGGCCTTAAGAAAGGCCAAGGCCGCTTTCAAAAATTCCCCCGATGAAGTTATTCTGGCCGCCGACACGGTGGTGGCCCTGGGCAGACACATCTTCGGCAAGCCCAGCTCCCGGGAGGAGGCCAAGGAAATGCTTGCGCTGCTCTCGGGAAAGACCCACCAGGTCTACACCGGCGTCTGTCTCTATCAATCCGAGGAACACCTGGACGTCTTCTTCGCCAGAACCGACGTGACCTTCTATCCCCTGACGGACGCCGAAATTCAAGACTACCTGAATTCCGGAGAATACGCCGATAAAGCCGGCGCCTACGGCATCCAGGGGCTTGGCGGCCTTTTGGTGAAAAAAATAGACGGAGACTTCTACAACGTAGTGGGCCTGCCCATCGCCCAGGTGGTTAGACATTTGAGGGCCTTCCTTTAAAGCCCCCTTGCCAAAGGAGCGCCTGCAGCGGATTATATGAATGGGATATTTTCTTGAATGACACCTGCTTCTATGGTATGATAGCAGAAGTAAGCTTGCACTAACTACCGGGAGGTGAATCTCATGCAGCACGAAGGCTTTAATCAGGATTGGTACGGTGTTCAAGCAAAAATAATATCAAACAATGCAAATGGCGCGGTTATAGATTATGGCTGCAGCGGCCGGGGTATCGTAAAAAGCTACAATTTATTCGAAGGCATCCAGCTTTGCTTTCTGGATTTTGAAACCGATGCGATTATGAAGGCCCAGAAGTTTAATCCAGATATTATACAGATTACACATTGTCAAACCGGCCGTTATGAGTGTGAATTTTCCAATCATACGGTATCCTATTTGCCGGCGGGCTATTTTAGCGTTGCGGCAACAGAGCATTTGCCGGTTTCCTTTTCCTTTCCCCTGAGAAAATACTATGGCGTCAGCCTTGTCATAGACCGACAGCAGCTTTCAGAAGAAACGCGCCGAATGATGCAGACCATTCCCATTGATCTTGAAAAAATAGGATCGACACTGGGTCTTGAAACACGGTGGTATGTCAGCGATACCCCGGCGCAATTGCAGCACCTTTTTGCTGAATTGTATGCCGCTTCCGAAACGGAACCCATTGGCTATTTCAAAATCAAGGCCATTGAACTACTGTATCACATGGATCAGCTGACACAGGTTAATGGATGTGATCTGAAATATTTTAATAAAAAGCAGATACAGGCGACAAAGGCTATTCGAGAATACCTTATCGCACATCTGGATCAGAAGGTGCCCTTGGAGCAGCTGGCAAAGGAAGCCCATTTAAACCTGTCGGTTTTCCATCTGGTATTTTCCCATATTTATGGAGACACCCCCTATGCCCATCTCAAAAAATACAAGATGAACCTGGCTGCGGGATGGCTTTTGGAAAATAAAATGAAAATTGGCGACATTGCTTTAGAACTAGGGTATAGCAATGCAAGTAAGTTTTCCAGGGCATTTCAGTCGGTGTATGGCCTTTTGCCAAAGGACTACCGTAAAAATAAATAGGATAAATGGGCTCTTTTTCCTATATCCTTATAGGAATGGAGCAGACAAAATTTACACCAAAAGCTATAATAAGCTGGTGCAGTTAGCGTGAGCTAATGCACCGGCTTTTTTGTTAGGAGGTGGTATCCCTGCTGGCCCTAGATACTCGAATCAAGTTGTTTTTATTTTTGCTTATCAACTTTATGGTATTTGGTTTAAAGGATTTTGTCCTTGGCAGTGTGTGCTTTTCTTTGATCTGCATCCTCTCATGCCTGATGGGACAGAAAAAGCTTGTACTGAAGTACATTGTTTTGTATGCGGTAATCGCCGTGATACAGCAGCTTTGTGTTTATCTTCCCCAGGCCATTGAAACCATTCTAGCAATCTTCACATTGTTCATCCGAGTGATGCTTCCCGTGGTGCTCTTTGCTTCCACTTTTATCGCCACAACGAAGGTCAGTGAGTTGATTGCAGCCATGTACGCGCTGAAAATTCCACGGAGTATTACCATTACATTCGCTATGGTGCTGCGCTTTTTTCCCACCTTCAGTGAGGAGCTTCACAATATTTATAACGCGATGAAATTAAGGGGCATCGCGCTTTCATGGAAAAATGTGTTCACACGACCGTTGCTTCTTCTGGAAGCAATCGTCATTCCTATTGTGATGCGTTCCGCCTCAATTGCAGAGGAATTATCTGCCTCCGCAGTGACGAGGGGCATTGACAATCCAGCCCAGCGAACGTCTTTCATTCAGCTAAAGATTCATGCCAGGGATTGGATCGTACTCTTTGTATTTATGTCCGCCTTTGCTGTGTTATTTTTCTGCAAGTATCAAATATACGGGAGGGTGTAGGGATGATTGATGTAAACCATGTGTCCTTTCAGTATACGGGTGCTGAGGGGGAAAATCTGAAGGATTTCAATTTGACAATCAAAAAAGGTGAATGTGTTGTCCTGACCGGAGAATCGGGCTGTGGGAAGACCTGTGTGACCAGATTGATAAACACCCTCATTCCTCATTTTTATGAGGGTGAAATGTCAGGGACCGTTGCTGTTGACGGTATTGATACCCGCACAATTCAGCCCCATGATTTATCGGACAAAATAGGCTCTGTTTTTCAAAATCCGCGCAGCCAGTTCTTTAGCCTGGATACAGACAGCGAGATCGTATTCGGTATGGAAAACCGGGGACTCCCCTATCCGGTGATGCAGAAACGCTATCAAAAGACAATCCAGGAGCTGCGTATTGAGAAGCTGAAGGGCCGCAATCTCTTTGATTTATCCGGCGGGCAAAAGCAGACCATCGCCTTTGCCAGTGTTTACGCATTAGACCCTGATATTTTTGTTTTGGACGAGCCTTCCTCCAACCTGGATCCGGAGGCCATTCAGGAGCTGCGGCGTCTGCTTTTGCTGATTAAAAAGCAGGGAAAGACAATCGTTGTATCCGAGCACCGTCTTTATTTCTTAAACGGCATTGCGGACCGCATTGTCCTTATGGAGAAGGGCAGGCTGAAACAGTCCTGGTCTGCCAGCGATTTTGCTTTGCTCAGTGATGAACAGATCAAGGGTCTGGGCCTTAGAAGCTATACACCTGCGCGATTAGAGCTTCCCGAAACAATGCCTGCTGGAAACGCCGCGCCAGCTGTCGAGGTCAAAGACCTTGCAATTGGCTACGAAAAAGGGAAGCCTGTGGCACAGCGCCTGAATTTTCGTGTCTATCCGGGGGAGATCGTGGGTGTAGTTGGAAAAAACGGCTGCGGCAAATCGACCCTAGCCAGAACCCTATGTGGCCTGCAAAAGGAGCTGGGCGGAGAAATCTTGTATAAAAACAGCAGGGTTCCTGTCAAACTGCGAATCAGAAAGGCCTATCTTGTCATGCAGGATCCAGATTATCAGCTATTTACCGACAGTGTTTATGAGGAGCTCCGACTGGCCTTATTTGACCAAAAAAACAAAGCTGAAGGGTTGATCGACATGATTCTGGATGCGCTGAATTTAACCATTTATAAAAATAGGCATCCGATGTCCCTCTCAGGCGGGCAGAAGCAGCGCACCGCCATCGGTGTTGCGGCGCTCAGGGATGCAAAGGTGCTTATTTTCGATGAGCCCACAAGCGGCTTGGATTACAGAAATATGGAAAGGGTCGCAGAGATTTTGCGGGCGCTCGCCAAAAAAGGGAAGGCCATTCTGGTGATCTCCCACGACAATGAACTATTGATGAAGATTTGTTCTCGTGTCATTTGCGTGAAAGAGACAGCTTCATCCTAGTTATATTCAAAATATAGAAAGGGGTTATCTGTATGAGTAAACAAACAAAACCTGTCGGGATATCCGACAAAATGAAGGCCAAGGACTTTATCACGCTGGGTATTTTCACGGTGCTGTTCTTCGCCGTTGTGATGGTATGCATCTTTGCTTCTGCAGCCACTGTGGTGACCTTCGCCTTTGGAAGTGCCATTGCTGCCATTCCTGGAGGCATTATCTATATGCTGATGCGTGCCAAGGTGCCGAAAGCCGGGAGCGTTCTCCTGAGCGGCGTCGTGATTGGTCTGATCGAGTTTCTGATTGGCGCAGGGTGGGCCGTGGCCCTTGGTTTTATCGCCGGAGCTGTCATTGCAGAGCTGTTGGCCAGACTCGGCCACTATAAGAATTTCTGGCTGAACACCCTTGGCTACTGTGTGTATATGATGTTCTTCGCATTGGGAACCTATCTTCCCATGGTCATTATGACTGGCTATGTGGATGATATGTCCACCTCCAATGGTGTCAGTGCGGAATATTTGACCCAGCTGCACAGCTTTATGAATGGAACAATGGTCATCATCATTGCCGTCGTAACCTTTGCAGCCGGCGTCATCGGCGCCTTGATTGCCAGGGGCATGTTTAAAAAGCATTTTCAAAAAGCTGGCATTGTCTAGAGACAATACAGCGGCCGTTAACTTTTGGGTAGCTTTGGGCTATTTTTATCCCCAGCACAGGGTTATGGAGTAGCAGACAATTTCAAAGCCTGTTAAAATAAGCAGCGAGGTTAGTCGTCACTGACCTCGCTATTTTAAATTCAAGGAGGACTTGTGCTGTGTCAAACACGAAACCAAAACGGGCAAAGCCCAAGACGGGTCTGGCAAGGTGCATGGAGCTGGCCGCTGACAGAAAAGGCCTTATTTTTCTAGCGGCTGTGCTTTCATCGCTGGCGGCCATCGCCTCGTTTATCCCGTACATTGCGGTCTATTTTATGATTCGATCAGTCCTGGGCGTCTACCCTAATCTCAATCAGTTAGATATGGGAACAATAATGAATTACGGCTGGTTGTCTTTGGCTGGAATCGCGGCAAATATTATGCTGTATTTTATGGCTATTTTTTCCTCTCACATGACAGCCTTTGGAACGCTGTATGAATTAAAGGTTCTCTTTGCAGAGCATATCACCAAAATCCCATTGGGTTATCATCTGACAATTGGCAGCGGACGGCTACGCAAAATTATGGATGAGAACATTGAAAGTGTGGAGGGCTTTATCGCCCATCAATTCCCCGATTTTGTTGCCTCCATCACGGCTCCCATCGTCATGGTCGTTATCCTGCTGGCTGTCGACTGGCGGTTCGGCCTTGCCTCTCTGGCTGGTATCGTTCTTGCATTTGTCGCAGAGTTTATCGGCTTCGGCAGCGGAGAAATGAAAGAGAACATGGGAGAGTATCAAAAAGCCCTAGAGGAAATGAACAACGCCTCTGTGGAATATGTTCGGGGAATGTCTGTCGTCAAGGCCTTTAACCAAACGGCATCCTCCTTCAACAAGCTCGAGGAGGCGATCACCGGCTATACCACGTGGGTTTTAAAATTCTCCCTAGGCTGGCAGAACTGTATGCCTGCCTTCACCACAATCATCAATAATGTTTACCTGATCCTTGTTCCAGTGGGCATCCTCATCGGCTCCAGAACGGACGATTTTTCCGGATTTGCCATGACCTTTGTCTTCTATCTGCTCTTTGTCCCAGCTATTTCCGGCGTACTGAATAAAATCATGTATATCTCTGAGTCCTTCATGCAGATCGATGGAAATGTGGCGCGGATGGATGAAATTTTGAATATCCCGGAAATGGCAGAGTCAGCGCATCCCCAAAAACCCTCAGGGGACGATGTTGTTTTCAAAGATGTCAGCTTTTCCTACACTGAGAACACTTCCGAAAAAGCCCTGGAAAATGTGTCTTTCACAGCAAAGCAGGGGCAGATCACGGCCATCGTCGGCCCGTCCGGCAGCGGCAAGAGTACGATTGCCAATCTGATTTCCCGTTTTTGGGATGTGTCCTCCGGCAGCATTACCCTTGGCGGCGCAGATGTACGCGATATCGCAGAGGATGATCTGATTCATCATATCAGCTTTGTGTTCCAGGATATTTTCCTGTTCAAGCAGAGCATTTTGGACAATATCCGCATGGGAAATCCTGGGGCCAGCGAGGAACAGGTGATTGCAGCGGCGAAGGCTGCCAGGTGTCATGAATTTATCTCCAAACTGCCGGAGGGCTATCACACCGTAGTCGGCGCCAAGGGTATCCATCTCTCCGGCGGTGAGCGCCAGCGTATTGCGATTGCCCGGGCCATCATCAAAGACTCGCCCATCATCGTGCTGGATGAGGCCACGGCCTTCAGCGACCCGGAGAATGAATCTCTGATTCAAAAAGCCTTCGAGAAGCTGATGCAGGGCAAGACGGTGATCATCATTGCACACCGCCTCTCCACCATCCGCAATGCGGATAAGATCATTGTCATGGAAAAAGGACACCTGATTGAGGAGGGAAAGCATGATGCGCTGGTGGCCGCCGGCGGACGCTACGCACAAATGTGGCACCACTATACAGAGGCGACCTGCTGGAAAATAAATGGAAAGACGGTGTGATTATGAACAGATTACAAAAAGCGCTTTTTTTATCAGATAAGGGTTACGCAGATTTGAAAAAAGCAATCTTCGCCTGCACATTGACGAACCTTGCAATGCTTCTTCCCTTCTGTGTGACCGTAATGATCTTCAGTGAAATTCTGACACCCTTTGTCAGCGGCGGCTCTATTCAGTGGAATCATATCTGGCTGCTGTGGGGAGCAGGGATTGTTTCGGCTATCCTGATATTTCTGGCAGCCAAAAACGACTACCGCAAAACCTATATCGCTTCCTATAAAGAATCGAACACGACGCGTCTTCGGATTGCAGAGCATCTCCGAAGGCTTCCGATGAGCTTCTTTAACACCAAGGATCTCTCCGAGCTGACCACCAATATGATGGCAGATTGCAGCAGCATGGAGTCTTTGCTCAGCAGCACCATCCCGCCGCTGATTGCAAATGGCATCACGGTAACTTTGACCTGTATTCTGCTGGCCTTCTTCGATTGGCGGCTCGCCTTGTGCGTATTCGTCACGGTGCCCCTTGCCTTTCTCATTATCTGGCTCAGCCGGAACCGCCAAAGAAAGCTGTTTGAAAAGCAGACCTGCGCCAGGCTTGCCGCCTCTGATCAGGTGCAGGAATATCTGGAGGGCATGAAGGTCATCAAAGCCTGTGGATTGTCCGGCGCTCATTTTAAAGCCTTGGATAAGGCCCTGCTCGCCATGAAGAAAATTGCCATTAAGGTTGAAATGGCTGTCGGCGTATTCATGTCCAGCGCCAGCATGATCCTGCAGGCAGGAATTGGCATCACGATTTTTGTCGGTGCTATCCTCCTGACAAGAGGAAAAATCGAACTTCTTCCCCTGCTGATGTTCATGCTGATGGTCACACGGATTTACGGCCCGATTCTGGCAATTCTGGCAAATCTGTCCTCGCTGCTGAACTTGGATGTGGTTACCAGCCGCATGCGCACCTTGCTCACCACCTCCGCAATGGACGGTGAAGGGAAAACAGTTCCAAACTGCGATATTGAGCTTTCCCATGTGACTTTCGCCTACAATAAGGAAGATATTATCAAAGATATTTCCTGCAAGATTCCAGAGGGGAGCGTGACCGCCCTTGTTGGACCGTCCGGTTCCGGCAAAAGCACGATTTCCAAACTAATTGCTCGGTTTTGGGATGTGAAGCAGGGCAAAATCACCGTGGGAGGAAAAGACATCAAGCGTATGGAACCGGAAAGCCTGATGTCCTATATGTCTTTCGTATTCCAGGATGTGACCTTGTTCAATGATACGGTGATGAACAATATCCGTCTTGGCAATCCAAACGCAACGGACGATCAAGTGATTGCTGCGGCCAAAGCCGCCTATTGCGATGAATTTGTACGGGAGATGGCCGACGGCTATCAGACGATTCTCGGTGAAAACGGCAGCACCCTTTCCGGCGGTGAGCGCCAGCGTATTTCCATCGCCCGCGCCCTGCTGAAAGATGCGCCTGTCATTCTGCTGGACGAGGCAACCGCCTCCCTTGACCCAGAGAATGAGGTTTTGGTCCAGAAAGCCATCGCCAGACTGGTGGAAGGTAAAACCGTGATCATGATTGCCCACCGGCTCCGCACCGTTGTGGATGCAGACCAGATTCTCGTCCTTGACGACGGCAAGCTGGCGGAGCATGGCACCCATGACGAACTGATGGAAAAGCATGGGTTGTATCACAAGCTGTTTCGCATCCAGCAGGAAAGCCTTGGCTGGACTGTATAAATCAAAATCAGAAAATAATTCTTGCGCTTCATTGCCAATACTTTTATAATAAAAACAATTACACTGCGGAAAGGAAATATTTTTATGAGAAATCGCATTGGCAATATCCTCTGGGGCCTGCTCTTTATTCTGGTCGGTGTGGGCATCGGCGGAGAGATTTTGGACCTTTGGAGCTTTGAACTCTTTTTTGACGGCTGGTGGACCCTTTTTCTGATCGTTCCAGCGCTGATCATGATCTTTCAAAACGGCCCCCGTACCGGCAGCTGCATTCTTTTGGGCATCGGTGTGCTTTTGCTTCTGGGACAGCAGGACTTCCTCGATGCACACCTTGTGGGCAGGCTGGTCTTTCCTCTGGTTCTTATCATCGTTGGCTTTGCGATTATCTTTAGCAAAAAAAGCAGCGGCCAGGTCAAGGATATCCCCGCATTCACTCCCAAAGACGGAAAGCTGCCGACCTACAGCGCTGTTTTTGGCGGTCAGGAGCTTCGGGTGAATCACGAAGCCTTTGAAGGGGCTTCCCTCGCTGCTGTTTTTGGCGGCGTCGACCTGGATCTTAGGGATGCCATCATCACCGAGGATATTGTCATCAGCGCGGCGGCCATCTTCGGCGGCGTTGACATCGTCCTCCCGCCCAATGTCAAATGCGTCGTCGCCGGCACCCCCGTCTTCGGCGGCATCGAGGATAAAAGTGCCAGCCCCCTGGATGAACAGTCTCCAGTGGTGTCTGTTCAGGCAACGGCGATTTTCGGCAGTGTGGGCATTAAATAAACGGTGCTTTTTTTATTCAGCATTGACGCCATCACAGACGACGGACCCTTGGGGTCCGTTTTCTTTTTTGTCCGGCGCGCCATGGGGTCAGACTTTAATCCACTTTTTTTAGAATTTTCAGCTTTTATTAAAAATACCCCTTTCTTTTATTGTATACATCTGCTACAATAAGACGAAACAAGTAAATCGTAAAGATAGAGGTGCGTTTTTAAAGAGTAGCCCCGGGGAGCACGGCAGTGTGCCCTGAACCGCGGTCAAAGGGAAAAACGCCGAAGGATTGCAGAAGCTGCCTTTTGTTTTCCTGGGTCTGCTGTCAATAACAGCAGGACTGTCATCGCAAGATGGAGTGCTATCACACTGCAGAAGGCTGCATTATTTTTTGTACGTTTTTGCAACTGTATAGCCGGTATCTTTACTGGCTTTTTTTATTACCACTATCTGTTTTATATTAAAAGGAGGATTTCACATGAAATCATACAACGTCGCTGTGGTTGGCGCCACAGGTATGGTCGGCCGCAAAATGCTGGAAGTTTTAGAGGAAATGGACTTCCCTGTCAACAATTTATACCCCATGGCTTCTGCCCGCTCCAAGGGAAAAACCATCACCTGGAAGGGCAAGGAATACGTGGTCGAGGAGCTCTGCGACGAGGCCTTTGACAAGGACATCGACGTCGCCCTGTTCTCCGCCGGCGGCAGCACCAGCGAGCGCTTCTCTCCGGTGGCCGCCAAGAAGGGCGTCATCGTCATCGACAACAGCTCCGCCTGGCGCATGGACCCTGAGGTACCCCTGGTGGTACCGGAGGTCAACCCCGAAGATCTTAAAAACCACAAGGGCATCATCGCCAACCCCAACTGCTCCACCATCCAGGCCATGGTGGCTTTAAAGCCCATTTACGACAAATACGGCATCGACCGCATCGTCTACTCCACCTACCAGGCCGTCTCCGGCTCCGGTGTCAAGGGCTACAAGGACCTGGAGGACGGGGTTCAGGGCGCCGAAAACAAATTCTACCCCCACCCCATCGCCTTCAACTGTCTGCCCCACATCGACGACTTCTTGGACAATGGCTACACCAAGGAAGAGATGAAGATGATCAACGAAACCCACAAGATCATGCACGATGACACCATCCGCGTCACCGCCACCACTGTCCGGGTTCCCGTCTACTACAGCCACTCTGAAAGCATCAACGTCGAAACGAAAAAGCCCTTCGACATCGAGGACATCAAGGCCCTGTACAAGGACGCTCCGGGCTGCGTGCTGAGAGATGATCCGGCCAACAACGTCTATCCCCTGGCCATCGAAGCCGCCGGAACCAACGAGGTCTACGTGGGCCGTATCCGCCGGGACTTCAGCGTGGAAAACGGCCTCAACCTCTGGTGTGTCGCCGACAACATCCGCAAGGGCGCCGCAGCCAACGCCGTCCAGATCGCCTTTGCCCTCATCGACGAAGGCCTTATTTAGCACCGCCACTATATTAAGGAGGTAACAACCAATGTCAACTATTTTCACAGGGAGCTGTGTTGCCCTCATCACGCCCTTCAAGAATAACCAAATCGACTGGCCCCGGTTCAGAGAGCTTCTGGACTGGCACATCGAAAACGGCACCGACGCCATTCTCGTGGCCGGTACCACCGGGGAAACCTCAACCCTGACAGACCAGGAGCACCTGGATCTGCTGCGGGTTGCCGGGGAGCACATCGCCGGCCGGGTTCCCTTCATCGCCGGCACCGGCAGCAACGACACGGCCTACTCCATCATGCTGTCCAAATACGCCGAGGAACAGGGCGCCGATGCCGTCCTCGTCATCAATCCCTACTACAATAAATCCACCCAGAAGGGGATCTACACCCACATCAAGTCCATCGCCGACGCCATCACCACCCCCATCGTCGTCTACAATGTTCCCAGCCGCACCGGCATGAACATCTCCGTAGAAACCATGGGCAAGCTGGCGGACATCCCCAACGTCCAGGCCGTCAAGGAGGCCAGCGGCGACATCAGCCAGATCACCGAGCTGGCCCGGCGCTTCGGCGACAAGCTCGACATCTACAGCGGCAACGACGACCAGACCCTGCCCATCCTGTCCGTCGGCGGCAAGGGCGTCATCTCCGTCACCGCCAACATCATCCCCCAGGACATGCACGACCTGGTGGCCGCCTTTATGGCAGGCGATCTCGAAAAAGCCAGACAGCTTCAGTTCGACACCAATCTGCTGAGCCTGGCCATGTTCTACGAAACCAACCCCATCCCCGTGAAAACGGCCATGGGCCTTCTGGGCACCGACACCGGCGAAATGCGGCTGCCCCTGGTGGATATGGACGAGGACAACAAAAACCGCCTGATCGCCGATCTCAAGACCTACGGTCTGATGTAGGAGGCGCCCATGCTTAAGGTATTACTCTCCGGCGTCGGCGGCGCCATGGGCCAGGTGCTTCAGGAGGTCATCGCCGCTGAGCCCGACATGGAAATCGTGGCGGGCTTCGACAAAAACACCGACCAGAACACCGCCTTTCCCGTCTACAGCGATCTAAAGGCCTTCGACGGCAGGGCCGACGTCATCATCGACTTCTCCCACTTCTCGGCCTTCGACGCCATCTTTGGCTACGCCAGGGCCACCAAGACGCCCATCGTCGTGGCCACCACCGGCCTCAGCGACGACAACTTAAAGACCATCGAGGCGGGGGCAAAGAAATTTCCGGTTTTCAAAACCGCCAACATGTCCTTGGGCATCAACATCATCGCCAAGGCCTTAAAGGAAATGGCCGCCGCCCTAGAGGACGGCTTTGACATCGAGATCATCGAAAAGCACCACAATAAAAAGGCCGACGCCCCCAGCGGCACAGCCCTGCTTCTGGCCGACGCCATCAACGACGGCCTCAGCGCCAAAAAGGAATACACCTACGGCCGCCAGGGCCGCAGCTGCAAGCGCCAGCCCTCGGAGCTGGGCATCCACGCCGTCCGCGGCGGCACCATCCCCGGCGAGCACACCGTGCTCTTTGCGGGCAACGACGAGCTCATTGAAATCAAACACACCGCCTTATCTAAAAAGGTTTTTGCCGCCGGAGCTGTGAAGTCCGCCAAGTATATCGCTGCCAAGAATCCTGGCCTCTACGACATGCAGGATCTTTTATCTGAATAAAAATAAGGAGCTATTTATGACAAACGAAGAATTAAAAAAACAGTTCGACTTAAACGACCCCTACCAGATTGCCAAGTACATCAAGGCTGTTGAAAAATCCACCCCGGTGAAGGCCTACGTCCGCGGCTACCTGCGCGCCAACGACCTGGCAGGCTACGACTATTACGGCGATCCCTCGGCCTGCATCATCTTAGCCGAGGCCGCCGACATCGACGCCCTCCTGGAAGCCAAGAAGGACGCCATCACCTCCATCCGCGTGGAATGCGACCGCAGAAATTCCGCCATTCCGCTTTTGGACCTCACCGAGGTGGATGCCCGCATCGAGCCCGGTTCCTTTATCCGTGAGGGTGCCCACATCCACAAAAACGCCGTGGTCATGATGGGCGCTGTCATCAACATCGGCGCCGTTGTCGGCGAGGGCACCATGATCGACATGAACGCCGTCGTCGGCGCCCGGGGCACCATCGGCAAGAACTGTCACATCGGCGCCGGCGCCGTGGTTGCCGGTGTGCTGGAGCCCCCGTCAAAGCAGCCCGTCATCATCGAGGACGACGTGGTTGTCGGCGCCAACGCCGCCATCTTAGAAGGGGTTAGAATCGGCAAGGGCGCTGTGGTCGCCGCCGGCTCCGTGGTCACCGAGGACGTCCCCGCCGGCGTGGTTGTGGCCGGTACCCCCGCAAAAATCGTCAAGGACAAGGATGAAAAGACCGAAGAAAAAACCGAGCTCCTGGACGATCTGAGAGGTTAGTCTCCATGGGTATCATCGTTCAGAAATACGGCGGCACCTCCATGGGTACCATCGACCGAATCAAAAACGTTGCCCGCCGCATCATCGCCAAGCGCGAGCAGGGCAATCAGATGGTCGTCGTCGTCTCCGCCATGGGCAAAAGCACCGACGAGCTCATCAAAATGGCCTACGCCATCAGCGACGCGCCGCCGAGGCGTGAAATGGACATGCTTTTGGCCACCGGCGAGCAGGTTTCCATCTCCATGCTCTCCATGGCCCTCAACGCCATGGGCTACGACGCCATTTCCTTCACCGGCCCCCAGGTGGGCATTCACACCATGGGCCACCACGGCAAATCCAGAATCATGGGCATCGAGACCAAGAAAATCGAGGAAGCCCTGGATGCCGGAAAAATCGTCATCGTGGCGGGCTTCCAGGGGGTCAACGACAACGACGACATCACCACCCTGGGCCGCGGGGGCTCCGACACCTCCGCCGTCGCCCTGTCCTGCGTCCTGGGCTGTCCCTGTGAAATCTATACCGACGTGGACGGCATCTACGGCGTGGACCCGAGGCTCTACCCGCCGGCCAAAAAGCTGGACGCCGTCAGCTTCGACGAAATGCTGGAAATGGCCAGCCTGGGCGCCGGGGTCATGCACGCCAGAGCCATCGAGCTGGGCAGCAAGTACAACGCCGAGATCTACGTGGCCTCCAGCTTAAACGACGTCCCGGGAACCCTCATCACCGAGCATCCCCCGGTGGACGAAAGCCGGAAGCGCCAGGCCATCACCGGCATGGCGGTGGACAACGACGAGCTGATGATCTCCCTGAAAAACGTCCCCTACGACACCAATATCACGGCCCAATTTTTCTCCAACCTGGCCCAGAAGAGCATCAACATCGACATGATCAGCCAAACCGCCCCGGTTTACGGCGCCATCAACATCTCCTTCTCGGCCCCCATCGAGGATCTGCCTGAACTCAGAACCATTCTCTACGACTTCATGGAAAAATATCCCCAGGTGGAAATGGACATCGACAAGGAGGTCTCCAAGCTCTCTGTTGTGGGCAGCGGCATGAAAAGCCAGGCCGGTGTGGCCGCTAAATTTTTCGCCACCCTGGAGAACAACAACGTGCCCATCCTGATGATCACCACCTCGGAGATCCGCATCTCCTGCGTCATCCCCTCGGAGCTCAAGGAAACTGCCGTCATGGCCACGGCCGACGCCTTTAATTTATAGGAGGACCCTATGACTACATATATGGAAAAACACAGCGTCGACGGCATGGCCGTCAGCGATCAGGATCTTTTAATTTCTCTGAAAAAGGTGCCCGTCGGCTCCAATATTCTCAACCGCTGCCTAAGCGCCCTGTCCGAGGCGGATGTCAACGTGGACATCATCACCCAGACGGCGCCGGTGAAGAACGCCATCGACGTCTCCTTCATCGTCTACGTCAGCGATTTGGCCAAGGTCAGGGATATCATCAACGCCCTGGGCGAGGAATATCCGGAGATCAAGCTTGTCATCAACAAGGACATCACCCGCATCTCCGTCTCCGGCATCGGCATGCGCACCCAGTCCGGTGTCTCCGCTAAATTCTTCCAGGCCATGGCCGACAACGACATCCAGATTCTGATGATCACCACCTCGGAGATCAGTATCTCCTGCATCATCCGCTCCGAGGATGCCCCGCGGGCCATCGAGGCCACAAGGGCAGCCTTCCAGCTGGTTTAAATGGATACGACAAACGGCGATTGCCCCAGGGCATCGCCGTTTTTTAGATTAATTTTAAGGAATTATTCACAAAATCCGCTGTAAAAATTAAGCATTTTCCTGTATAATAGCCCTAACTTCGGTAATAAATTTCTTTAAAAAGGATGTGTATCTATGCGTGAAAACCTTTCGGCGCCGGGCAGTCTGGACCGCTGGATGACCGCCTCCGAGGACGCCCTCTGGAACGCGGGCTTCGACAACGTGGGCTTTGACCCGGATATCAATACCGACCGCCTCTACGGTGACTACGGCGCGTCGGAATACATCGACATCGACTTTTCCGTGGCCGAGCCCGGGCGGGTGTACCTGGCCATCGAGGCCTCCAGCCGCGCCATGATCGAAAAATACAAGGCCAGCGTCGCCGCGGAAATCAAGAGAACGCCGCGAAAGCCCGTCTCCTCCGAGGAGGAGGAGGCCGCCTACGACAACTACGCGCCCCCGGCAGACCCAAGGCCTGTCGCCAGATTCCCCGATAAAGTCGAGGAAAAAATCCCCCGGGACAAAAGGGGCATTCCCATCTACGCCAAAACCTGGTTTATCCTGCTGGCCCTGGTGCTTCTGCCCCCGCTGGGTATTTTCCTGCTGTTCTTCTGCAGAAAATTCCGCCTGATTCCCCGACTTGCGGCCGCCATCCTGGCCCTGGCCTACACCCTGCTCATCTGGGTGGGCTTCTTCGGCGTCAACACCGGCTTTAACCGAGATACCGTCAACATGTGGTACAAGGACGCCCGGTCCCAGATCACCAGAATGCTCCACAAAAACGAGGATACCACCACCCAGACCACCGCTGCGCCTTCAGCCACACCCCAGAGCTCCGATGACGACACCGCCGCCGTCGACGAAAGCGGCGTCATCCAGGTGCCCGTCAACCAGAGCAGCTCCCAGGATTCCCAGGAAAGCCAGGGCTTCTTCGAGCGCATTCTAGAAAATTTCCAGGGCCAATAGGCCTAAATAAGGTCATAAAAAAATCCCGTACTGCCTTGCAGGCAGCGCGGGATTTTTTATATGGAAAAGCCCTTAGCCAATGCGGTTGGTTCTTCTCCAGATGTGCATTTTTTCGGCCTCAGCGATGAGGTCCTCTCTGAAATCGGGGTGGGCTACAGAGATGATGGCCTCACATTTTTCCCAGGTGGACAGGCCCTTGAGGTTGACCTTGCCGAATTCTGTAACCAGGTAGTGGATGTTGGCCCGGGTGTCGGTGACGATGGAGCCCGGGTGCAGGGTGGGCAGAATTCTGGATTTCATTTCGCCGTCTCGGGTGGTGAAGGTGGAGGAGCAGCAGATGAAGCTCTTGCCGCCCTTGGACAGGTAGGCCCCCAGCACGAAGTCCAGCTGACCGCCGGCGCCGCTGATGTGCTTGATGCCCGAGGTCTCGGAGCTGACCTGGCCAAAGAGGTCAATGTCCACGGCGTTGTTGATGGACATGAAGTTGTCGATCTGGGAGATGACTCTGACGTCGTTGGTGTAGTCCACCGGCGCGCTCATGCATTCCGGATTGTCATTGATATAATCGTAGAGCTTCTGGGTGCCGGCGCCGAAGGCGTAGGCCTGTCTGAAGCGGTCGATGTTCTTTTTGGCACCGTTGATCTTGCCGGCCTTGGCGATATCCACAAAGGCGTCGACGTACATTTCGGTGTGAACCCCCAGGTCCTTGAGATCGGATTCGGCGATCAGGGAGCCCACGGCGTTGGGCATGCCGCCGATGCCCAGCTGGAGGCAGGCGCCATTGGGAATTTCCTCGACGATGAGCTCGGCAACCTTTTTGTCGACGTCGGTGGCGGGGCCGCCGGCGCCCAGCTCGGCCATCTTCGGATTTTCACCCTCGACGATCATGTCCACCTTGGAGATGTGGATGGCTTCCTCGAAGCCGCCGAGACAGCGGGGCATGTTCTTGTTGACCTCGACGATGATCTTGTCGGCCCGCTCGCACACGGCCATCATGTGGGAGGCATTGGGGCCAAAGTTGAAGAAGCCGTGCTCGTCCATGGGAGCCACCTGGAACATGGCCACGTTGATGCCCTGGGTGTAGTCGCGGTAGTACCTCGGCATTTCTGAATAGCGAATGGGGGTGTAGAACACGAAGCCCTTGGCGATGGCCTTGCGCTCGATGCCGCCCATGTGCCAGGAGTTCCACACGAAGTGATCGGCGGGATTTTCAATTTTGAAAATCTCCGGCTCCCACATCAGGATGCCGCCGCGGATCTTTAAATCCGTCAGCTCATCCATCCGGGCTGCCAGGGCCTTGTCCAGGGCTCTGATGGTGGCGGAGCACCAGCCGTAGTCCAGCCAGTCGCCGGATTTAACGACCTTAACCGCCTCCTCGGCGGTGACCAATTTATCTGCATATTCTTTGATAAAACTCATAAATTCCTCCCGTGTTTTTCCTGCTAAATCAATAGCTCTAATATATAAATAGTAGCATGTCAAAAGAACGGGGTCAAGGGAAAGATTTTACCGCTTTAAGCCCCTTTGAAGGCTCTGGGAACACAAAAAATCACCGTGGCCAACGGGGAGTCGCCACGGTGATTTTCGGGGTTATTCTATCTATGTGATTCTGTCTGTCGTATATTATAAGGAAGACTTCATGAAAATGCCGATGGCATGCTTCACGTGATCCTCCATGGCCGCCCGGGCCACCTCCGCCATCTCATCGAAGCGAATATCCTCCCGATGCGCATTGGCTGAGATAAAATCCCTGACGGCCTGGCCGCCGGCCATGGACATATAGGTAAAGTAGTTGACCTTGGTGATCCCAGCCGCAATGGCTTTTTTGAAATCCTCGTCGCCGACGCCGGAGCCGCCGTGCATCACCAGGGGCAGCTTGACGGCCTGCCTGATCTGGGCGATTCTGTCGAAATCCAGCTTGGGCTCTGCGGTGTAGACGCCGTGGGCCGTGCCGAAGGCGATGGCCAGGGCGTCCACGCCGGTGGCGGCCGCAAAGGCTGCGGCCTCGTCGGGGCGGGTGTACATATCCTCGGGGGCCAGGGTCTCCTCCTGGGGATCCGGCTCACCGCCGCCCTCGGGGCGCAGCACCCGGCCCAGCTCCGCCTCCACGGAAACCCCGAGGGGCGCCGCCGCCTCTGTCACAACCCTGGTGTTGGCCACGTTCTCGTCGTAATCCAGCTTGGAGCCGTCGTACATCACCGAGGTAAAGCCCATCTCCATGGCCTGAAGCAGATAGTCGATATCCTCACCGTGGTCCAGGTGAACGCACACCGGCACCTCGGCTTTTTTAGCCATCTCCAGCATCACCGGCCCGATGACGGCAAGGGGCGCGATGGCCTCGTGGATCTGGGCGTGCTGGAGGATCACCGGCTGCTTCAGCGCCTCGGCGGCGTCGATGACCGCCCGGATACTGCTTAAATTGACGGTGTTAAAGGCTCCCACAGCCCATTTCTGTTCATAGGCCTCTTTTAAGACTTCATTTAAAGTAACCAGCATCGCCCTAACCTCTCACGGTCTTGCAGGCCACAATATCCACGCCGCAGCCCGCCACGTCGGGGATGATGACCTCGCCCATCTTCACGGGATGCTTGAGCTCTGCCGCCTTGATGGATTCCATGGCCGCCATCATTTTTTCCCTGGGCATGGGCTCCCTGGATTTGACCGGTACCAGATGCTCTTTGCCGCCAAGGCGAATCAGCACCGTGCTGGTCAGCATTCTCTCCGGCGCCACCAGCTCCTTCTCGGCAAATTTAATGCCGCGCTTGCAGGTGTTGCCCTCAACCTTCACAACCTTATTATTATCATCTACGGTGACCACCAGCGCACAGCCGGAAGGGCAGGTGGTGCAGCACATTGTTACTTCCTTCATCCTTAAACCTCCTTCACTGTGACGACCAGCGGCTCGGTGACATCTTCAAGGTGCGCCGCCGTCAGCTTAACTTCTTCCATGATACTGGGCAGGTATTTTTTCGCCTTTCTGGACTCAAAAACCAGGGTGTCTCCGCTGGTGATGACCGTTTTGGCGTTTTCAATGGGGCTGCCCACCCTGAATTTGACGATGACCGCCGCCTCCTGATCCACGGCGATTTTCGAGGGCACGGTGTAGCGCACCGGCGCCTGGGGCTTCACGGCAACAGTTTTGCCGGCCGCTTCCCGCTGGCCCTTGGCGTAATCCGCAGCGTTGGCCCCTGCCTCCTCGGCCTCCATCGTGACGTTGTCCACCAAATCGTGGACGTGGAGAACGTTGCCGCAGGCAAAGATGCCGGGAACGCTGGTCTCCAGGGTGCCGTCCACCAGAGGTCCGTTGGTGATGGGATTCAGCGCAACCCCAGCCTTCTTGGACAGCTCGTTTTCGGGAATCAGGCCGATGGACAACAGCAGGGTGTCACAGGGGATGACCTCTTCCGTCCCCGCGATGGGCTGCAGGTTTTCATCCACCTGGGTGACCTCGATGGATTCCACCCGGTCGTGGCCGTTGATCCTCGTCACTGTGGTGGAGAGGTGCAGCGGAATGCCAAAGTCGTCGAGACAATTCTTGATATTTCTGTAGAGACCGTTGGGATAGGGCATGAGCTCGTAGACGCCGGCCACCTCGATGCCCTCCAGGGTCAGTCGGCGGGCCATGATGAGGCCGATGTCGCCGGAGCCCAGAATCACAACCTTGTTGCCGGGCTTAAAGTTTTCCATATTGACGTAGCGCTGGGCCAGACCTGCGGTAAATACCCCCGCCGGACGGCTGCCGGGAATCTTGATGGCGCCCCGGGTGCGCTCTCTGCAGCCCATGGCCAGAACCACGGCGCCGGCCTTGAAAATCAGGGTGCCCTCCTCATTGATGGCCGTCACCTGACGCTCGGCGGTGATATCCAAAACCATGGTCTTTAAAAAGCAGTCCACGCCGGCCTCCTGGGCCTTGTCGATGAACAGCTCCGCGTATTCGGGGCCCGTCAGCTCCTCTTTAAAATACTGGAGACCGAAGCCGCTGTGGATACACTGATTTAAGATCCCCCCCAGCTCGTCGTTTCTCTCCAGCACCGCCACGCTGGCGCCCTTCTTTTTCGCCTCAACTGCAGCGCCCAGCCCCGCCGGGCCGCCGCCGATAATGACTACATCGTATTCTAAAACCTTCATTCTCCCTCACCTTAACCTTTCAGTCGTCCAAAAAGCACCTTGCCGTCCGCTTCCTCAAACCGCACTTCCTCCTCGGGAATGCCCAGCTCTCTGGCCAGAATCTGCATGACCTTGTACTGGCAGAAGCCGCTCTGGCAGCGGCCCATACCCGCCCTGGTTCTGCGCTTCACCGCCTCCACGGTGTGGGCGCCGACGCCTTCTCTGATGGCGTCTACGATCTCGCCCTCGGTGACGGTTTCACAGCGGCAGACAATTCTGCCGTAGGCGGGATTCGTCTTGATCAAGGCGTCCTGCTCCTCGGCGGAAAGCTCGCTGAAGTCCGGCTTTCTCTGTCTGTAGGGGTTGTAGCCCGGGCGATCCTTGAGCTCTAAGCCCGCATTGGCCAGAAGATCTCTGACGTACTCGGCGATGGCCGGCGAAGAAGCTGCCCCCGGCGACTGGATGCCTGCGGCGTGGATGAAGCCCGGCAGCGTTTCTGACTCGGCAATGTAGAAGTCGTTGCCGTTGTCCAGAGCCACGGGGCGCTGCCCCGCAAAGGTGCGGATGATTTTTCCAACGTTGATCTTCGGCACCAGATGTCTGGCACCCTCGATGAGCTCGGCGATGCCCTCGGCGTCGTTGGTCACATCCTCCTTGTCCTCCCGCATGGTGGCGGTGGAGCCGATTAAGGTGTTGCCGGAGACCGTGGGGATTAAGGCCAGCCCCTTGGTGTCCGGGCCCGGACAGGGGAACATAACCGTACTGATGGGAGTGTCCAGCTCCTTGTCCAAAACACAGATATTGCCGTGACGTCCCTGGACCTTGTACTCGTGGATGCCTGCCATGGCCGCCACATCGTCGGCGTGAACCCCGGCGGCGTCCACCACGTAGCGGGTTCTGAAGCTGTCTGCCTTGGTGGTGACGGTAAAGAGACCGTCCTCGTCCTTGGTGATCCCTACAACCTCCTGACCCGTCAAGATGTCGGTGCCGTTGTCCTTGGCGTTTTCCGCAAAGGCGATGGCCACCTCAAAGGGATCGATCATGGTGGTGGTGTGGGCTAAAAGGGCTCCCAGGGCCTGGGGATTGATGTGGGGCTCTCTGTTTCTGAGCTGCTCGACATTGATCTTCTCAACCTGGGCGACGCCGTTGACCCGGGCGTTGTCCAGAAGCTCGTCCACCTTCAGCAAATCTCTGTCGGAGTAGGCCACAACCAGGGTGCCGGTGTGGCGGATGCCAAAGTCCAAATCCTTGGCCAGCTGGGGATACATTCTGGCCCCCACGGGGTTTAATTTTGCCTTCAGAGTTCCCGGATGGGGGTCGTAGCCCGGGTGGACAACGCCGCCGTTGCCCTTGGTGGCGCCGATGCCCACGTCGGTGCCCCGCTCCAGCAGCGCGGTTTTAATATCGTATTTTGCCAGCTCGTGGGCAATACCGGTGCCGGTAATCCCGCCGCCAATAATAATCACGTCATAATTCTGCATTGTTTATCTCCTTCTTTTCTCTCATAAGTTTAGCGCATCAGCATGCCGCCGGTGGCGTCGATGGTGGTTCCCGTCAGATAGCCCGCGGGCTCCGAGGCCAAAAACACGACGATGTTGGCCACGTCCTCGGGCTTGGCCACCCGGCCGATGGGAATTCGGCCCTCGTAATAGCCCGGCTTGTCGGCGATGGCCTGCTTTGTCATGTCCGTCTCCACAATACCCAGGGCCACGCCGTTGACGGTGATGCCCTTGGGGGATAATTCCCTGGCCATGGAGATGGTCATGGCTGTCATGCCGGCCTTGCTGGCCGCGTAGTGGGCGTGGCCGGTGGTGGAGCCGTTGAAGGCCGCCTGGGAGTTGATATTGATGATCTTCCCGGGACGCCCTGCCTCTAAGTTCGCCTTGGCGAAGTACTGGGAGGTCAAAAATGGGCCCGTCAGGTTGACGTCCATGGAGCGCTCCCAGTCCTCCAGGGGAATATCCTGACACCATCCCTGGAGCCAGATGCCGGCATTGTTGACCAGGATGTCCAGGGTGCCTAAAAAGGTCTTGGCCTCATCCATCAGCCGCAGGACCTGGGCGCTGTCTCCCATATCCGCCGCCAGGGCCACAGCCCTGACGCCGCAGTCCCTGGCCGCCTGGGCCACCGCCTCGATGGTCTCACCGAGATGGCTGGCACAGACAGCCACATTGACGCCCTCACGGGCCAACCCCAGGGCGATGGCTCTGCCCACGCCCCGGGAGGCGCCGGTGATCACCGCATTTTTTCCTTTGAGTTTTAAATCCATTGTATGCTCCTTCCTGCTGTTATCGAAGTAACCGTCCGGTTTTTAAAAGACGATGACTTCCATAGCAGCATTGACTTTTAAATCACCGGAGGGAAAGCCCCCCGGTGATCCCTAAAATTCTAAACTGCAATCTGGCTGGTAAACCGCAATTCTTAATATTCGTCCCAGATGCCGTCCAAGGCTTCGATGACCTTCTTGTAGCGGGCGTATTTTTTATCGTATTCCGCAAACTTGGAGGTGTCCGGCTGGGCGGTGTACATGATGTCCACCATGGACTCCGAGGCTTCCTGGAAGGAATCGAAGGCGCCGGTGGCAATCCCTGCGCAGATGGCACAGCCTAATGCTCCCAGCTCCTGGCTTCTGGCCACCTCGATGGGCACCTGGAGGATGTCCGCAAACATCTGAACCCAGATCTTGGACTTGGCCACGCCGCCGGCCATGCGGATCATCTTGGGCTGATCTCTGTACTTCAGCAGCTTTTCGATGTGGTATTTGTGACAGAATACGATGCCCTCGTAGACGGCCCGCAGCATGTTCTCTCTGGTGTGCCAGGACTGAAGTCCCACAAAGGCGCCCCGGGCGTTGATGTTAACGTTGCTGCCGAAGAGGAAGGGCAGAAATACCACACCGCAATCCTGATCGCCGATGCCGTCCACACAGGAGTTGGAGTACTCGTAGATGTCCTTGCCCTGGAGGTTGACGTCCTTGAGGACCTCCTTCAAAAACCATTCCAGGTTGCTGGCCGAAGTGGGACTGCCCTCCAGAATCATCCAGTAGCCCGGCATGGTGTAGATGGAGGTCATGAACAGATCCTTGTCCACCACCGGCTTCTTGCTGATGTATTCGTTGATGCTCCAGGTTCCGGCCACCACGCACATCTTTTCCTCGTCGGTGATGCCCACGGCCATAGCCGAGGCGTGGATGTCCATGCAGCCTCCGGCCACCGGCGTCCCGGCCTTAAGGCCTGTCAGCCCCGCCACCTCCTCGGTGATGTAGCCGCAGATTTCGCCGGAGTACTTCAAAGGCGGCAGCTTGTCGTAGATGCCCTCGAGGCCCATATCCGCCAGAAGCTCCTTGTCATAGCAGACGTCCCTGACGTTCATCAGGCAGGAGCCGGACATGTCGGCGATTTCCCCGTAGGCCTCGCCGGTTAAGCGGTAGCGGATGAAATCCTTGCACATGAAAATCCACTGGGTATTCTCCAAAACCTCGGGCTTGTTGTCGATGAACCAGCGCAGCAGGGTGGTGGGCTGTCCCGCCCAGACCGACTGCATAGTCTTCGGCAAAATCTTCTCGAAGGTGCCGTCCTTCATCCACTGGATGGCGTACTGCTTGCCCCGGGAGTCGGTGGAAATCATCCCGTTGTAGCTGGGCTTGCCGTCGTAGCCCATGAGGTACATGCCGTTGCCGTGGCCCGTGGCCGCAATGCCGATGACCTCCTCCCCGGAGATGCCGGACTGCTCCAGCACCCCTCGGATGGCGCCGACGTTGGCGGCCCACATCTCGTCACAGTCCCGCTCCGTAAAGCCCGGCGCCGGCTGATACATCTCCGTCTTCCGGCTGGCCACGGCAATCTCCTTGCCGGACAAATCGTAAATTGCAGCTTTTGTCAATGTTCCCCCGTTGTCAAGACCAATCAAATATTTCCCCATAGTGTTTAAAACCCCTTTCGTGTTTTATTTAAATCCGTCGGCGGGATGCCGGCAGATTTATTACCCCTTTTGTTTGCGCTGCAATAAAAAAATCCTGCGCAACAAACCCACAGAGATACCCCTTGTATCTGTGCGCTTGTTGTGCAGGACTCACCAAAAACCATCCGTGCGGTGTGTATTTTGTTGTGATTGATCTACCAGAAGGCCTTTTTGCTGATGGTGATGCCGTTGTAGCCCAGCTCCCTGAGCTTTGCTATGGCCTCGGCATCCTGGATAAAGCCGCCGGCCAAAAGCGGAATATCCGTCACCCGCCGGAGATCCTCAAAAATATCCATGGCCGTGGCCGCCGGCAAAATTTCTGCGGCGTCGACCCTGGTGGACTCCAGAATACGCAAACTGGTATCGTAGCCCCGGGAATCGGCGATGAGGAAGCGCTGTACCGTGACGAGGCTGCAGCGCTTGGCCATGCCAAGCTTTGCACTGTCCGTGGACATGACGCCGTCGACGTGGTAGTAGTTTTTCAAAAGCTTCATTCCCACCTGATCTCGGCCAAAGCCGCCCAAAAGCTCTAGATTAACCCAGGCTTTTTTCTGCTTGGCGTGGACCATTTCAACCAGGGACTGCAAATTGGCGATATTGGCCTCCGTCAGCAGTACGATTTGCCGCTTGCTGGCCAGGGCCACCTCCAGGTCGTTGAGACGACGGATAGAGGGAATGATTTGAAATTTGTCAAATGCTTGTTTCTTCATGCGATTCACCAATTTGTCTAAATCTTAGCACAATTTTTTGTAAACGTCAATACAATAGCAAAAATCTATCCTGAGACCTCATCCAAAGCCGGCCTCTAAAAAGCCAAGGGCCCCGAAGCACTGCGGCTTCGGGGCCCAAAAGTTCTCGGCGAATTGCGCCAAAGGCTTAAATTTTACAGCCAGTCCTTGGATTTTTCGACGGCCTTGCACCACTGGGCGTAGAGCTCTTCCCTGGTGGCATCGTCCATCTGGGGCGTAAATACCCTGTCAGCCTCCCAGAGCTCCTTGAGTTCTTCCTCGCTTTCCCAGATGCCGCAGCCCAGCCCCGCCAGGTAGCAGGCCCCCAGGGCTGTGGTTTCGATATCCTTAGGACGGATGACGTTGCAGTTTAAGATATCCGCCTGGAACTGAAGCAGGAAGTCGTTCTGGGCGGCGCCGCCGTCCACCTTCAGCTCCTTGAGCTTGATGCCGGAATTGCGTTCCATCTCCTCAAGGAGATCTCTGGTCTGATAGGCCATGGACTCCAGGGATGCCCGGGCAATCTGCTCCTTGGTGGTGGCTGCAGTGATGCCGATCATCATTCCCCGGGCGCCCGTGTTCCAATGGGGTGCGCCGAGACCGGTGAAGGCGGGCACGAAAAAGAGACCGCCGTTGTCGGGGATGCTTTCCGCCATGGCCTGGGTCTGGGCCGCATTTTCGCAGATATTCAGCTCGTCTCTGAGCCATTTCACCACCTGGCCTGCGATAAGGATACTGGCGCCCATGGAGTATTTGACCTTGCCGTCCTTGCCCCAGGCCACCGTCAGAAGGCCCTTTTCCGTTTCCGGCGCCCTGTCTCCGGTGAACATCAGCGGCACGGCGCTGGTGCCGTAGGTGTTTTTCGCAGCGCCCTCTTCAAAGCAGGCCTGGCCAAAGAGGGCCGCCGACTGGTCGCCGGCAATCCCGGTGATCGGAATTTCCGCGCCGAACCACTCAGGATCAGCGTAGCCAAAGAGACCCACAGATTCCTTGACCTCCGGGAAAATCTTCCAGGGCAGATCCAGCATGTCCATGAGCTCATCGTCCCATTTCAGCTCGTAGGCGTTGAAGATCATAGTTCTGGCCGCGTTGGAATAGTCGGTGGCGTGAACCTTCCCCTTGGTCAGATTCCACAGAAGCCAGGTATCAATGGTGCCAAAGAGCAGATCCCCATTTTCTGCCTTTTCCTGGGCCGCCGGCACATTGTTTAAAATCCAGCGAATCTTGGTACCGGAGTAGGTCGGGTCGATGACCAGCCCCGTTTTCTTGTTGACCATGTCGTTGTAGCCCTTGTCGATGAGCTCCGCACAGATTTCCGTGGTTCTTCGGCAGCCCCAGACAATGGAGTTGTGCACCGGAACCCCGGTGTTTTTATCCCAGAGGGTGGTGGTTTCCCGTTGGTTGGTGATGCCGATGGCTGAGATGTCCTTGCCGGTAAGCCCCGCCTTGGCGATGGCGTTTCTGGATGTCTTTAGGGTGACGTCCCACACTGCGGTACTGCTTTGCTCCCACCACCCTGAATGTGGATAGAACTGTTCGTACTCCTCGTAGTCCATGGCGATGGCCTTGCCCTGTTCGTTGTAAACAATCCCCCGGGAGCCCGTCGTCCCCTGATCCATGACTAAAATATACTTGCTCATTATATTACCTCCTAAATGTGTTTTTCTCTTCGACTAAAAATTCTATACTAATTCCAGATCTTTGTAAACGGTTATTTTTCAGGCGAGTCAAAAAAATATCCGGGAAGGCCGGATTTTTCCAGGTTTTCATCCCCGATTTTTTTTATTTTCACCCCAAATCATCCACAGAAAAAACACAGCATGTGTGCAAAATTTCTATTTTTTCCACTACCAATCCGAGGGCTCCTCTGCCTGATTTTTTAAGCTCTGCTCAAAAATTCCAAAGCCCTTTCCAGAGGCTGACCTGATTTTTGGGTATAAAAAAACAGGGCGTCCAGCGCCCTGTTTTTTCAGCGTCAAAGTTCTGTTTTTTATGGGATCATTAATGTCCCGTTATCTTAATGAAGGCCAGCATGGCAAGAATTCCCAGAATCACCGTGTAGTTGACGGCGTGCTGATCCTCCTCGCGGTAGACCTTAGGGAGAAGCTCGTCAAAGACCAGATAAACCATGATTCCCGCCGTCATGGACAAAAGAATCCCCTGCACCTGGGGTGTCACCCAGGGGGTCAGCGCCGCAAAGACCAGGGCCGCCAGGGCTGTCTCCGCCGCCGCCAAGCCCGCAAGCAGCCCAAGGCAGCGGCCACCCTTGACCTCGAAGAGCTCCATTTGGGCGCTGATGACGAAGCCAATGGGAATATTGTGGAGGCCGATGACCAAGGCCAGGCCCCAGGCCAAGGCCGGCTCTGCCCCTCCGGTGACCAGGATGGACAGCAGCTCAAAAAGGCTGTGGAAGCCAAAGGCCAGAAGAATCACCGCAGTCATCTGTCTGCGGTCGCGGTGGTGGTGATGAACCGCCGCCTCGTCCACCTCCTCGTGGTGATGTACCGGAATTAATTTTTCAAAAACGACGATAAACACGACGCCAAGGGCCACCGCCGCCGTAAACCCCAGGGTGCTGTGCGCCCCAAAGGCCTCGGAAAACAGCTCCCAGGCCTCGGGCAAAATACCGAAGAACACCATGCCCAAAAGCAGCCCCGCCGAGGCCGCCAGAAGAATGTCCACCGCCTTGGGAAATTTCCTGTTCAAGGCAATAAAAATCCATCCGCCGGCCACCATCATCAGGGTCGCCGCAAAAATACCAAGATACAACACGCTGCCTCACTCCTTTGCATTTTTTAAAACTTTCTTAAAATCGTCAATTCCCGGATAAAGGGCCGAAAGCGCTGGCATTCGGCCCTTTTCCACCAAAACAGTCTTTACTTGAAAAAGTTTACGTTCCATTTTTACGCCAAAGGGGGTATAATAAAATCGAGGTGATCTTAATGAAACATGCTTATAACAAACTCGTTCGGGACAAGATCCCAACAATCATCCTTGAAAGCGGCCGTCACTGTGAATTTCAAACCCTCGAAGGCGACGCTGTACTGGACGCCTTAAAGGAAAAGCTCATCGAAAAGGCTGACATCTTTTCAAAACGTCCCTCGGCAGACGAGCTCTCGGACATCTACGATTTACTGGACACCATCGTCGAAAAATTTGATTTTGAGCCCATGTATATCGACTATCTGAAAATGCAGAACAAGGAGCGCAAGGGCTCCTACTCTGGAAATACCTTCCTGATCTACATCGAGGATGATCAGCAGGTCTGAAAAATTTAAAATTCTGACGCCGTCTGGAAAGTCTCCAGACGGCATTTTTTATGCCCCAAAGGCCCCCTTCAAATGTCTCAGGGCCGGGACGGCGCCGCCGTCGTAGACCTCTATGATATCAAAACGGATATTGCGATCGAAGCATCGCCCCTCCGCCAGATAGGCCTGGGCGGTCCTTATGATTTTCTGCTGCTTTTTAAAATTTACCGCCTGGGCCGGGGTGCCGTAGCGGCTGTTTTTTCTGAGCTTGACCTCCACAAAAACCAGACAATCCCCCTGCTCTGCGATGATGTCAATTTCGCCGAAGGGCTTTCTGTAGTTTCTTTCAAGGAGTCTATAGCCGGCTTTCCTCAGGTATTTTTCCGCCAGCAGCTCGCCTCTGTCGCCCCGGGTCTTTGTGCTCTCTGCCATTTTACACAAAATTTTTCACGAAGCTGCGCCGGTGAATGGGGGTCAGGCCCTGCCGCTGAAGCCCCTCGATGTGCTCCGCCGTGCCGTAGCCCATATTTTTCTCAAAGCCATAGCCCGGAAACTGGGCTGCGTAGGACTGCATCAGATTATCTCTGTAGACCTTGGCCACAATGCTGGCCGCCGCGATGGCGTAACAGGTGGCATCGCCGTGGACAATGGGGCGCACCGCCATGGGCATGTCCAGGCGCACCGCATCCACCAACAGCAGATCCGGCCTAATGTCCAGGGTGTTGACGGCGTCTGCCATGGCCGCCTTGGTGGCTTCTAAAATATTCATCTGGTCGATGTCTTCGGGGGATCTGACCCCCACCGCCACCGCCAGGGCCTCTTCAAGAATTTTTTCGTTGAGGGCCTCCCGCTTTTTAGCCGAGAGCTTCTTGGAATCGTCGACGCCGGGGATCGCCGAATCCCTGGGCATGATCACCGCGGCGCAGACCACCGGCCCGGCCAGAGGGCCCCGGCCCACCTCGTCGATGCCGCAGATGTACTGGTAGCCCTCGTCGTAGCAGGCCAGCTCGATGGCCTTCATCTCCGCCGTTTTCAGCCGCAGCCTTTCTTCTCGCTCCCAGCGCCTGGTGACCTGGGCCGCCAGATTTTGAACGGTGCTTCGCCCATCCTGGGCCAGCACCGCCGCCAGGGCCGGATAGCTTTCCTCGGGGGTCTTTTCCACCAGGGCCTTTATCTCCTTGGCCGAAAGCTCAGCAATTGCTTCAGGATTCACATTGATCAATGGTAATCTGCCCCACCTTCCCGTTTTTAAAATCGTTGAGGATCAGCTCACTGCACCTTAAATAGTCAAATTCACCGCCCCGAAGCAAAAGCCCCCGGCTTTGGGCGATGGCGTCAAAGACCTCCGGCAGCCCCTTGTCCGCCAGGGCAATCTTGTACAGGGCCTCCACATTTCCCGGGTAATGCGCCGTCAAAAATTTCAGCAAGTCGGCGGCGATATTTTCCTTCTCGAAGATCGTGTCCTTGATGGAGCCGATCCAGGCCAAATGCACCCCCACCTGCTGATCCTCAAATTTGGGCCACAAAATCCCCGGGGTATCCAGAAGCATGATGCCGTCGGGGGTGGTGAGCCATTGCTGGCCCTTGGTCACCCCGGGCTTGTTGCCGATCTGGGCCTTCTTTTTGCCGATGAGGGAGTTGATGATGGTACTCTTGCCCACGTTGGGAATCCCGCAGAGCAGGCATTTGAGCTGCTTCTTTCCCTTGGGATTCAGGCTCTTGATCAGGGCCACCAGGGCATCCTTCTTCTTGCGGTCGTAGGCGTTGTAGAGCATGACGCCGTCGACGCCGGGCTGGGCCTTCAGATGCTTCAGCCAGGCCTCGTTTTGACTGGGATCCGCCAGATCCGACTTATTCAAGAGCACGAGGTGCTGCTTGTTGGCGGTGTACTGATCGATGTCCGGATTTTTGCTGGCCACCGGCAGTCTGGCGTCCAGCACCTCCACGACGATGTCGATGAGCTTGAGCTTTTCCTTGATCTGGCGTTCCGCCTTGGCCATATGCCCCGGAAACCACTGTATAATATCTGTGTTTTTATCCATTATTCCACCGTTCCAAAATCATCCAGGGGCCAGAATCTGAAAATCACATGGCCCACCACGGCGTCTCTGTCCACAAAGCCCAGGCTGGTGTAGCGGCTGTCGGAGCTGTTGGCCCGGTTATCCCCCATGACAAAGTACTTGCCCTCGGGCACCGTGACCTCCTCGAAATCTTCATAAGGCTCCGTGTTGATGTAGTCCTCCTGAAGGGCTTCGCCGTTTCTGTAAACCACCTGATCCCGGATGGCGATGGTATCGCCGCCCTTGCCGATGACGCGCTTGACGTATTCCACCGAGCTGCTGTAATTCAAAATAATGATGTCACCGTAATCGGGATCGCCGATTTTATACTCGATTTTGTTGATGATCAGCCGGTCGCCGTTCTCCAGGGTCGGATACATGGAGCTCCCCTGAACCATGACAAAATCGAAGAGGAACATTTTGATCACAAAGGCCAGCACCACCGCGATGACGATGGACTGAATCCACTCCCTCAGCTCCGAGGGGCTCTTTTTTTCTTCATCTCTATCCACAGGCCCGCCTCCTTATATAAAAAATAAAGGGACCCCGAAGGTCCCCTTTCAATTTACCGTCTTTCCTTAACCTTTGCCGCTTTGCCGACACGACCGCGCAGGTAGTTCAGCTTAGCACGGCGAACTTTACCGCGGCGTACCACTTCAACCTTTTCGATCTTGGGTGAGTGTACCGGGAAGGTTCTTTCTACGCCAACACCGTAGGAAATCTTACGCACGGTGAAGGTTTCTTTGACGCCGCCGTTCTGCTTCTTCAGAACAACGCCTTCAAAAACCTGGATTCTTTCGCGCTTACCTTCGATAACGCGAACGTGAACCTTGACGGTATCCCCGACGTTGATTTCCGGCTTTTCAGCCTTCATGTTTTCCTGTTCAATCTTTTTGATGATATCCATTGCCAATCTCCTATCTCTATGATTTGCGAAGTTCTTATGCCCCGGGCACAGCGGAACATCTCTGTGTAATAACTTGTTTAGTATACCCTAAGGAGAAAAAATTATCAAGCTTTTTTCTGATTTTTTAAAGATTTTCTGGTCATAAAAACCGCCCCGAAGGGCGGTTTTATGACTGCTTAAAGACAGCGCTTTACTTCTTTTCCTTGGCGGCCTGAACCTCAGCCACAACCTTTTCGGAGATTGCAGCCGGCGCTTCCTCGTAGCGGGCGTATTCCATTTCGAATTCACCCCGGGCCTGGGTCATGGAGCGTAGCTCTGTGGCGTATTTAAAGAGCTCGGCCAGAGGCGCCTCGGCGGTGATGACCTGCTTGCCGCCCTCGATGGGTTCCATGCCCATGATGCGGCCTCGCTTCTTGTTGAGATCGCCCATGATGTCGCCCATATATTCCTCGGGAATGGTGATGGTCAGCTTGTAGATGGGTTCCAGCAGCACCGGTGAAGCCTCCTTCATCCCCTTCTTGTAGGCCAGGTTGGCGGCCATCTTGAAGGACATTTCGTCGGAGTCCACGGCGTGGTAGGAGCCGTCGTACAGCGTCGCTTTAACGCCAGTGACAGGGTAGCCCGCCAGCACACCTTCAGCCATGGCGTCCTGGAGACCCTTTTCAACGGCGGGGATAAAGTTTCTGGGCACGGCGCCGCCGACGACCTTATCGACGAATACGAAGGGATCGTTGGGGGTATCGCCGGGCTCGAAGGTAACCCAAACGTCACCGAACTGGCCGCTGCCGCCGGACTGTTTCTTATGGCGTCCCTGGGCGCTGGCCGACTTCCGGATGGTTTCGCGGTAGGGCACCTTCATGGGCAGCAGGTTGACCTCGACGCCGAATTTTTGTTTTAAGCGATTGGAGATAACCTCGAGGTGCATTTCGCCAAGGCCGGAGAGCAGGGTCTGCTTGGTCTCGTTGTTGCGGCCGAAGCTCATTGTCGGGTCTTCCTCGACGAGGCGGTGAAGCCCCGTGGACAGCTTGTCGATATCGCCCTTGGTTTTGGGTTCGATGGCCATGGAGATCACCGGCTTGGGCACCTCGATGGGATCGTAGACGATGGGATCCTTGGCGGTGCACAGGGTATCCCCGGTGACGGTTTCCGACAGCTTGGCAAAGGCGCCGATGTCGCCGGCCAGCATGGCCTCGACCTCGATCTGCTTGTTGCCCCGCAGCACGTAGATGTGGTTGGCCTTTTCCTTGACCTCCCGGGTGGCGTTGTAAATTTCGGTACCTACCTCGAGGACACCGGACATAACCTTAAAGATGGACAGCTTGCCCACAAAGGGGTCGACAATGGTTTTGAATACCAGGGCAGAGAAGGGCTCGTTGCCGCTGATTTCCCGCTCGATTTCGCCGCCGTCTCTGGGGTCCTTGCCCACAACGACCTTGCCGTCCTCCTTGGGAGAGGGCAGGTAGGCGATGATCATATTTTCTAAGGTTTCAACCCCGATGTTCTGAACCGCTGAGGTACAGAGCACGGGAATTAAGTCGCAGTCCAAAACGCCGGTGCGGATACCGTGGTGGATTTCATCCTCGGTGAGCTCCTCACCTTCGAAGTATTTTTCCATGAGCTCTTCGCTGGTCTGGGCCACAGATTCCATAATCATTTCACGGTAGGGCTCCAGCTCTTCCTTCATGGATTCCGGAACCTCCACGTCAAAGCAGCGGTTGTCCTTGCGCTGGCTGCCGGTCATGTCAACGATATTGACGACCCCCTGCATGTCCTCGCCCTCGCCCATGGGGAGCTCGAAGGGAATGACCTTGTTGCCGAAGGCTTCTTTTAAATTGTCCATGACCTTGGCGAAGGTCGCGTTTTCGCGGTCCATCTTGTTGACCACGATAAAGGCGGGCACATTGACCTTGTTCAAAAGCTCGATGGCCTTTTCTGTACCGACCTGAACACCGGCCAAAGCGTCTACAACGATTACAACAGCGTCGGCAACCCTCAGGGCGGTGTAGGCATCACCGATGAAATCAAAATAACCCGGTACGTCGATTATATTAATTTTATGTCCGCCGTATTCAACAGGAACGATGGATGAGGAGATGGAGAACATCCGCTTCTTTTCTTCCTGGTCAAAGTCGGAGATGGTGTTGCCTTCATCCACTCTGCCCATGCGATCGACGGCACCAGCATTAAATGCCAGGGCTTCGGTCAATGTGGTTTTGCCGCTGCCTCCATGTCCCAATAACAGGACGTTTCTGATGTTCTTGGTTGGATACGTTTTCATGCTAAAAATTCCCCCTTGCTAGATTGTCAACGCCGATGCCTAATTATTCTATGAATTATACAACTGCGTTATAACTTGTCATAATCTATTTTATAATATTTTGAATAAATTATCCACTAAAATATGTAAAGATTTACAAACTTTTTTAGAATTTCTAAAATAAGGCTCAAAAATATATTTTCAAAAGAAAAGGATCCCCCACCCATGGCAGAGGATCCCCGTGTTTTGTATTCAATTTAAAGATTGATGAAGCCCGTCTTCCTTCTGACCTTGGCCAGGGTCTTTCCGGCGATGTGAGAGGCCCGCTGGGCATTTTTCTTCATGACCTCCTCGAGGTAGGCCTTGTCCGCCAGAAGTCTTTTGTATTCCTCCTGGATGGGCCGCAGGGTTTCGGCCACAGCCTCGCCGACGGCCACCTTAAAGTCGCCGTAGCCCTTGCCCTCAAAGCCCTGCTGAATCGCCTCCAGGGTATCTCCGGTGGCGCAGCTGTAGATTTCCATGAGGTTGGAAACCCCGGGCTTATTTTCCTTGTCGTAGCGAATCTCCGCCTCGGAGTCCGTCACCGCCCGCTTAAATTTGCGGATGACGGTGTCGGGATCGTCCAAAATAGAGACGAAGCCATTGACATTGTCGTCAGACTTCGACATTTTTTTGGTGGGCTCCTGGAGGCTCATGATCCGGGCGCCGCTTTCACCGAAGTAGGGTTCCGGCAGCTTAAAGGTGGGGCTGAAGGTCTGGTTAAACCGCGCGGCGATGTCCCGGCACAATTCCACGTGCTGCTTCTGGTCGCTGCCCACAGGCACCAGATCCGTCTGGTACAGAAGAATATCCGCCGCCATCAGCACCGGATAGTCAAAGAGTCCCACACGGATATTGTTGCCCTGCTTTTTAGACTTATCCTTGAACTGGGTCATTCGGCTCAGCTCACCCATATAGCTGAAGCAGTTGAGGATCCAGGTCAGCTCCGCGTGCTCCGGCACCTGGGACTGAACGTACAAAATGGATTTCTCCGGATCGATGCCCAGGGCCATGAGAATGGCCAGGGACTCGTATGTGCGCCTTCTAAGATCCGCCGGCACCTGGGGCACCGTGATGGCGTGGAGATCCACCACGCAGTAGAGACAGTCGTTGGCCTCCTGCATCGGCACCCAATTGCGCATGGCGCCAAAATAGTTGCCGATGGTAAAGGTTCCCGAGGGCTGAATGCCGCTGTATACAATTTTCTTTTCTGGTATTTCCATAGCTTTCTCCTTGTTCTCAGTCAACATCCAGCTCCGTCTGGGCCAGCACGTCGTATTTCAGACCAATGTGGTCGATGATCTGGGTGATGATCTTTTCATCTGCCACGTTTCTCGTGGTGTAAATTTCCGTTGTTCCTCCGGCGTCGTTGAGCAGATCCCTCTCTGCGAGGTAAGCTCTGAGGCTGGCAATCTGTCTTTCCGCCGGATTAATGATGGTGAGCTCCGGATACATCTGCTCGATGCTCTCTCTGACGATGGGAAAGTGGGTGCAGCCCAGAAGCAGGGCGTCCACGTCCTGCTTCTCGAGAATGGGATCGATGGCCTCCCGGATATTCTTTCTGAGCAGCGCCCGCTCGTAGGGGTGGTTGTTGATGATCTTGGCCAGGGTTCTGGTTCCCTGGGTGATGTAGTGGACCCTGTCGCTGCGCCTGGCCAGAAGGCGCTCGTAGGCGCCGTTTTTAACCGTCGCCGTGGTGGCAATCAGGCCCACGGCCCCCCTGTTTCTGGCCGCCAGGGTGGCCTCACAGCCCGCCTCGACGATGCTGAACAGGGGCACCCGGGACTCCAGCTGATCGATCAGGGAGGACACGGTGTTGCAGGCCAGCAGAATGGCCTTGACCCCCTTGCCCTCCAGGAAACGGATGCCGCTGTTGGCAAAGGCGATGATCTCCGCATTCTCCCGTTCACCGTAGGGCATTCGCTTGGAATCCCCTAAATAGACAGCATTTTCTGAGGGCAGTCCCCGCTGAAGCTCCTTGAGCACCGTAAATCCGCCAATACCGGAGTCAAAAAGACCCACTGGTTGTTCTTTTTCCATAGACTAAAGCTGCCTTTCTCTGAGGATTTGCGGATCAGTCAAAGACGATGGTCCCGTCTTCCTTCATCTCCTGAACGATGGCCAGAGATTCCAGCTTTACACCGGCATTCCTGAGCTCTTTTCCGCCCTTCTGGAAGCCCTTTTCAATGGCGATGCCCACGCCCACCAGGGTGGCTCCGGCCTGCTCCACAATATCCTTCAGGGCCTCGACGGCCTTGCCGTTGGCCAAAAAATCATCGATGATCAGCACCCGGTCACCGGCGTTTAAGTATTTCTTGGACACCATCACCTGGTAGGTGGTCTGCTTGGTGAAGGAGTAGACCTCGCTGGTGTAGATTTCCTTGTCCAAATTTAAAGAGACATTTTTCTTGCCAAAGACCACGGGACAGTAGTCAAAGTACTTGGCCACCACCGCCGCGATGGCGATGCCCGAGGTTTCAATGGTCAGAAGCTTGTTGACGCCCTGACCCGCAAAGCGTCTGGCGAACTCCTCGCCCATGGCCTCAAAAAGCCGAACGTCCAGCTGGTGATTTAAAAAGGCGTCTACCTTTAAAATTTCCTTGCCCGAGGCCGAGCCTTCTTCAACGATTTTCTGTTTCAATAAATCCATGTAATTTTCTCTCCATCCATCACTGTCTTTTTAAATATTCTGTTATTATACCAGTCTTTGTCCCGGCGGTAAAGGGGACAGGGCCATCATTTCTCCAGCAGCATCGAAGCCGTCTTAAGGCCGAAGGCCGGCTGGGCCTTGAGCACCGCCCGGCCCACGGCCCGCCCCAGCACCCTGGCGGCCAGGGTGCCCACCACGTTGATGTCCGCCGCCACACTGCCGGCGGACATGGCGTAGACGCTGTCGCCGTCGGCGGTGGTGTGGACGGGATTGATGGCCCTGGCCAGGCCGTTCTGGGCCATGGCCGCAATTTTATTCATCTCGCTTTTGGTAAAGGCGGCGTTTGTGATGACGGCGCCGATGGTGGTGTTGCCGGTGAAAAAATTCTCCTGTCTTCTGGTGTCGGCGTAAAAGGCCGCCTCGGTGGAGTCAAGGCTTTGGCCGTCCTCACAGAGCATCCCCGCCAGCTTTCGGCCAGTGTCGATGTCAAAGATATCCCCCAGGGCGTTGACGCTGACCACGGCCCCCACCTTGAGCTCGCCGACGGCCACGGCATAGCAGCCCAGCCCCGACTTCATCATCCGGGAGGAATCCTTGTACTTGCCCACGGTGGCCCCCATACCGGCGCCGACATTGCCTTCCCGAACAGATCCGCCCAAAAAGGCCTCCTCACAGGCCCGCCGGGCCATGTCTCTGTCGGGGTAGACGTCGCTTCTGCCCACCCCCAAATCGAAGATGCAGGACTGACACACCAAGGGCACCTTGACGATGCCCGTGTCAAAGCCGATATCCCTTTTTTGAAGGCAGTCCATGACCCCGCCGGCGGCGTCCAAGCCAAAGGCTGAGCCGCCGGACAAAAGCACAGCGTGGATTGCCTGGGCCGCCGCCAGGGGATTTAGAAGCTCCGACTCCCGGGAGGCCGGACCGCCGCCTCTGACGTCCAGGCCCGTTGGCGCCCCGGCTTCACAGATGAGGACGGTGCAGCCGGTGCCGGCCTCGACGTCCTCGGCGTGGCCGATTTTTATATTTTCTATGGTATCGATGGGTATTTCCTGTAATTTCATAGATACTCCCGAGGCTAGGCCCTGATCCGGCTCTGATAGCCGTGGGTCTTATTGTATTTTAGAAGCGGCACACAGACGCAGACCGAGACGACGATGCCCGCCGCCAGCTCCAGGATGCCGTTGATGCCTGCGATGGTCACAAAAATTTCCTTTAAAGGGATGGCATCGAATAGAAACCACATGAGTCCCAAAACCAGAATCGTGTGGCAGAGCGCCGCAATCCCTGCGCTGAGACCGATGGCCACCCGCTGGGGCAGCTTTTCTGAAAGCAGCTGATACAGTCCTCCGGCGATGACCCCCAGTAAAATTCTGGGCAGATAGCACATGATCAAGGACTGCAGGGGTGCACCGCTGGCAAAGGGTGAAAATAGCAGATCGATGGGCGTTCCCCCCTGAAAGATCGCACTCAGCATGCTGAAAAAGCCAAAGGCCAGTCCCAAAATGCCGCCGTTTTTCGGCCCCATGACGATGGCGCCGATGATCACCGGAATGTGCAGTATCGTAATGGATACCGGTGGAATCTGAATGAACCCCAAGGGGGTAAAGGCCAGTACCGCCAGCAATGCGATCAGCAGTGTGATCTGCGTAAACTGTGCAGTCCTCATGGTTTGCTTTGACATAAATAACTCCTAACTGCCGCTCTGATCTTCAGATGCAACGTCTTAATACTAACCGCCTGTCCAGACGGCCGCAATTTATTGTATCACAATCCTTCGGCAGGGTACAGCGCTTATTCCCGCTTTCATCCCCGATTTTTCCTTAAAAAAAGCTGTAGCGCCGACGGACTTTTTTATTTTTTCTTGATTTTTTTCCGGTGAAGCGTAAAATAGTTAATACAATAAATTGTTAAGTTAATTAACAAAAATACTTGACTGCCCTGCAGAAGGCCTGCGCCCTCCCGGGATGCCCGGCCCCTGCCAAATTTTAACGAGAGGAGTGATACCATCATGCAGTACCAGGATCATCCAGGAGAACAGCTTTTTACCAATTTCAACAATCTAAAAAAAAGCCTTTTCCGATTTTTCAGCGCCCAGGCCGAAAGCTTTAAGGGCATGAAGCAGAGCGAGGTGATTATGCTCATGCGCATCGCCCATCGCCGCTGCGCCGACGGTGAAGCGGCCGACGAGGGCATCCGCATTTCAGAGCTAAGCCGCTTAAGCCGCAGCTCCATGCCTGCGGTCTCCCAGACCATCCGGGGCCTGGAGGTAGGCGGCCTCGTCACCCGGGCCACCAGCGACAAGGATCGCCGCGCCGTGCTTGTAAGGCTCACCCCCAAGGGACAGGCGTTTGTAAGCGCCGCCCCCCAGGCCTTCATCGAAACCTTTGACCAAATCTGCGGCATTCTGGGGGACGAAAAAACCGCCCAGCTCACCGCCCTCACCGATGAGCTCTGCCATATTTTGGAGGATTTCACCGACGGCCTGAAGGCCAGCAAAAATACCACTGCACAATAGAAAGGAAAGGACTATGACAAAGCTTGCAAAATACCTTAAGCCCTACGGGCTTCTGATTTTGACCTGCATCGCTCTGCTTTTTGTTCAGGCCATCTCCGACCTGAACCTCCCCAACTTCATGTCGAATATCATCAACGTCGGCATTCAGCAGAGCGGCATCAGCCACGCGGCGCCGGAGGCCATCAGCCAGGAGGGCTATGATCTCCTGACCACCTTTATGACCGAGGATCAAAAATCCACGGTTGAGTCGGCCTACGAAAGGCTGACCCCAGACAGTGCCCCCGAAGCGGCGCACTCAGACTACCCCGGCCTCGCCGACAAGCCCATCTACCATCTGAAGGACAGCGCCAGAGACAGCTGGGCGTCCCTGGACGCCATCTTCGGCGAGGCGGACTGGACCTTCATCAATTTTCTCCAGGACTACGCTGCGGCCAACGGCGCCGGCCAGACCCAGGCCCCAGACAGCACCAGCGCAAATCTGGACACCCTGGATTTAGACAAAATCTACGCCATAACCCCCATGCTCAAGAGCCTGCCGGCCCAGACCTTCGACGCCGCCAGGGAGAAGGCCCAAGCCACGCCGGCCTCCATGCGCGACCAAACCGGCGCCCTTATGGTCAAGGCCTTTTACCAGGAGCTGGGCATGGACACCGGCCATATCCAGACGATGTACATCCTTAAAATTGGCGCCGCCATGCTGGGCCTCTCCCTGCTGACGGTGGCCGCCTCGGTCTCCGTGGGCTTTTTAGCCTCCAGAATCGCCGCCGGCACCGCCATGACCCTGAGGCGGGACATTTTCAAGAAGGTCGAATCCTTCTCCAGCCCGGAATTTAACCGCTTTTCCACGGCCTCTCTGATCACCAGGAGCACCAACGACATCACCCAAATTCAGACCATTCTGATCATGGGGCTGCGCATGATCTGCTACGCCCCCATCATGGGCGTCGGCGGCATCATCATGGCCCTGCGCCAGAGCTCCTCCATGGGCTGGGTCATCGCCCTGGCCGTCATCGTCCTAATCGGCATGATCTGTCTGATCTTCTCTATGGTCATGCCCAAGTTTAAGATTATCCAGAAACTCATCGACCGGATGAACCTGGTGCTGAGGGAAAACCTCAACGGCATGTCCGTCATCCGCGCCTTTGGCAACCAGGACTTTGAAACCAAGCGCTTTGAAGATGAAAACACCCGGGTCACCAAAAACAATCTCTTTGTCAACCGGGCCCTGGTCTTTATGATGCCCATGATGATGCTGATCATGAACGGCATTTCCCTGCTCATCATCTGGGTCGGCGCCCACCAGATCGCCGATTCCGCCATGCAGGTGGGTGACATGATGGCCTTTATGCAGTACGCCATGCAGATTATCATGTCCTTCCTGATGATCTCCATGATCTTCATCATGGTGCCCAGGGCCTCGGTCTCCGCCGAGCGTATCGCCGAGGTGCTGGCGGTGGATCCCGTCATCAAGGATCCCAAGAGCCCCGTGGCCTTCCCGGGCACAAAGCCGGGCCAGCTGGTCTTTGACCACGTGTCCTTCTCCTACGAGGGCGCCGACGAGGATGTCCTCCACGATATCTCCTTTACGGCCAACCCCGGTGAGACCACGGCCTTCATCGGCTCCACCGGCTCCGGGAAATCCACCCTGATCAACCTGATTCCCAGGTTCTACGACGTCACCCGGGGGGCCATTCGCCTGGACGGCACCGACATCCGCCGGGTGTCCCTTAAGGCTCTGCGGGACAAAATCGGCTATATCCCCCAGAAGGGCGTCCTCTTCTCGGGCACCATCGCCTCGAACCTGCGCTACGGCAAGGACGACGCCCCCGACGCGCTTCTGAAGCTTTCCGCCGACATCGCCCAGGCCTCGGAATTCATCGAAGCCGGCGAGGACGGCTACAACCGCAGCATCGCCCAGGGCGGCGCCAACGTCTCCGGCGGCCAGAAGCAGCGCCTGTCCATCGCCAGGGCCCTGGTGAAGCAGCCGGATCTCTACATCTTTGACGACAGCTTCTCCGCCCTGGACTTCAAAACTGACACGGCTCTGCGGGCCGCCCTGAAGGACTACACCAGAGATGCCACGGTCCTCATCGTCGCCCAGAGAATCAACACCATCATGAACGCCGAGCAGATCGTCGTTTTGGACCACGGACGCATCGTCGGCATCGGCACCCACGAGGAGCTTCTTAGAACCTGCGAAACCTACCAGGAAATCGCCAGCTCCCAATTATCAAAGGAGGAACTTGAAAATGTCTAAAAATACTACAGCCACCTCCCCAAAGCCCCAGCGTCCGCGCCGCATGGGCGGCGGCCCCGTCATGGCCACCGAAAAGGCCAAGGATTTCAAGGGCACCCTGAAAAAGCTTTTGGCCTACCTGGGCAAATACAAAATCGCCCTGATTTTTGTGGCCCTCTTTGCCGTGGCCTCCACCGTCTTTAACATCGCCGGCCCCAAAATCTTAGGCAAGGCCACCACCAAGATCTTCGAGGGGGTGATGAACATCATCGCCAACACCGGCCAGGGCATCGACTTCGGCTACATCGGCCACATTATCCTGGTGCTGGTGGCCCTCTACCTCATCTCAGCGGCCTTCTCCTACATCCAGGGCTACATCATGACCGGGGTATCCATGCGCATCACCTACAGGCTGCGCCAGGATATCTTCGCCAAGGTCAACCGCCTGCCCTTCAAATACTTCGACAAGACCACCTACGGCGAGGTCCTCTCCTTTTTGACCAACGACATTGAGACCGTCAACCAGACCCTAAACCAGAGTCTGACCCAGATCATCACCTCCGTCACCACGGTGCTGGGGATTTTGATCATGATGTTTTCCATCAGCTGGCAGATGACCCTGGTGGCCCTGTGCATCATTCCCCTCTCCTTTGTCTTTGTCATCCTCATCGTCAAGCGCTCCCAGAAGTATTTCAGCCGTCAGCAGGAATATTTGGGCCATATCAACGGCCACATTGAGGAAATCTACGCCGGCCACGCCGTGGTTCAGGCCTTTAACAAGGAAAAGGACGCCTACGACACCTTCGAGGGCTACAACACCAGCCTCTACAGCTCAGCCTGGCGCTCCCAGTTTCTGTCGGGGCTGATGATGCCGGTGATGACCTTCATCGGCAACCTGGGCTACGTGGCAGTCTGTATCCTCGGGGGCTATCTGGCCGCCGGCGGAAGGCTGGCCGTGGGGGACATCCAGGCCTTCATCCAGTACGTCCGCCAGTTCAACCAGCCCATCACCCAGATCGCCAACATGTCCAACATCCTCCAGATGACCATGGCCGCCGCTGAGCGGGTCTTCACCTTCCTGGAGGAAGAGGAAGAGATTCCTGACCCCGAAAATCCCCTGTCCACCGAGGGCATCCAGGGCAGCGTCACCTTCGACCACGTCCACTTCGGCTACACTCCGGACAAAACCATCATCAACGACTTCTCCGCCGAGGTCAAGGCAGGACAGAAAATCGCCATCGTCGGCCCCACCGGCGCCGGCAAGAGCACCATCATCAAGCTGCTGATGCGCTTCTACGACGTGGATTCCGGCGCCATCCTCATCGACGGCCACAATATCAACGAGTTCACCCGCAACGATCTGCGGGGCCTCTTCGGCATGGTCCTCCAGGACACCTGGCTCTACAACGGCACCATCGCCGACAACATCCGCTACGGCAAGCTGGACGCCACCCGCTCCGAGGTGGTTGAGGCCGCCAAGGCTGCCCAGGTAGACTATTTCGTCAAGACCCTGCCCGACGGCTATAAGATGGTCCTCAACGAGGATGCCGACAACGTCTCCCAGGGCCAGAAGCAGCTTTTGACCATCGCCCGGGCCATTCTGGCGGATCCCAAGATTTTGATCCTCGACGAGGCCACCAGCTCCGTGGACACCCGAACAGAGCTCTTGATCCAGAAGGCCATGGACAACCTGATGCAGGGACGGACCTCCTTCGTCATCGCCCACAGGCTTTCCACCATCCGGGACGCCGACATCATCTTCGTCATGAAGGACGGCGACATCGTCGAACAGGGCAGCCACGATGCCCTGCTGGCCGCCGGCGGCTTCTACGCCAGCCTCTACAACAGCCAGTTCGATCCCGGCGAAAACAAGTCCTGAGTTAAAAAAGAGACCCCCCGGGTCTCTTTTTTTTAAGCTTTTCTACAAGTTTCACAGCTTCGCCCCAGCCTTTAAGGTAAGGGAGGCTTCAAAAACGACATGTTTTATATTTTAAATTGATAATTATTCTGATTTTTTAAATGTTTTTGGATTTTTTAAAATTCTTTAGCTTTGAAAACGCCTCCTTATATAAAACGAACCTTTCTGTTTCCTTTAAATTCCTTAAAATTTTATGAACTTTCTCATTTTTCCCTTGCCACCTGCTGTAGATGGTGATAGAATAGGGTCGGCCTTGAAAATAAATGAAAATTTAAGGTAATTCAAAGAAAAGAGAGATAAGCATATGGTAGATACAATTTACGTTTTACTCTTTCTGCTGGGTACGCCCTTCTTCGCCTACGGCATCTATTATCTCGTCGTCGGCATCTCCGGCTACCGCAAGCACACCAAATTTAATCAGCACGCCCCCAAGAACCGCATGTGCGCCGTCATCGCCGCCCGCAACGAGGGCGTGGTCATCGGCAACCTCATCGACACCCTCAAGGCGCAGAACTATCCCAAGGAGCTCTTCGACGTCTACGTGCTCCCCAACAACTGCACCGACAACACCGAGGAGGTGGCCAGAGCCCACGGCGCCAAAATTTTCCACTGCAGCGCCGCGGTGCGCTCCAAGGGTGCGGCCCTGGAACAGTTCTTCGACGATACCTTTGAAAACAACGACGTTTACGACGCCTTCTGCGTCTTCGACGCCGACAATCTGGTGGATCCCGGCTTCTTCGCAGCCATGAACAACGCCCTCTGCGACGGCGAAAAAATCGCCCAGGGCTACCGCGACAGCAAGAATCCGACGGACTCCTGGATCTCCGGCTGTCAGTCCATTTTCTACTGGACATTGAACCGCTTCATGAATCTGGCCAAACAGGGCATCGGCTGGTCCGCCGCCCTCAACGGCACCGGCTTTATGGTCTCCGCTGAAATCTTAAAGGACGGCGGCTTCAGAACCTTCAGCCTCACCGAGGACATCGAGTTCACCACCCAGTCCATTATCAAGGGACACCGGGTTGCCTGGGTTCCCGAAGCCCTGACCTTCGACGAACACCCCATCACCTTTGAGACCTCCTGGAAGCAGAGAAAACGCTGGTCCACCGGCACCATTCAGTGCTTCACCCAATACTCCGCTCCGCTGTGGGAAAACTTTAAAAAGACGAAAAACTGGATGTGTGTCGACATGATTCTCTATCTGATGGCCCCCTTTATGCAGGTGCTCACCAGCATCTACACCGTGGCCTCCTTCATCATCCTGACCCTGCTGTTCATCAACACCCAGGTGTGGTCCGACGCCCTGACCTTCGCCATCGTCTTTGGCCTCGGGGGCATCGTCGTGAGCTTCCTGTTCACCGCCCTGGTCGTCAAGCTGGAGCACCACAGACTCAGAGATGTGGCCAGCAAGGCCTTCTTCTCCTTCTGGTTCTTCCTGTTCTCCTGGATTCCCATCAACGTGCTGTGCTTCGTCAAGCCCATCACCACCTGGGAGCCCATCGAGCACACCCAGAGCATCAAGCTCTCCCAGCTCCAGATGGACAAATAAGAATCTTGTATCTGCCAATTTTATCCGGCAAGCTGAGGCTTGCCGGATTTTTTTATGTCCACATAAGAAGCCTGCCTTTCCTTTACCCCCCCTTTTATCACCCCGCTGTATTTCTCCTGTCTATGAGGCTTCAGGGCTGAAATTTCACGCTTCAAGGGCCCTTGAAGCCCCTTTTTTCAACGCCCCTATCTCCAAAAGCCAATAAAAAAAGGCCGAAGCCGCAAACTGCGATTTCAGCCCTCGATAGCTATTATAAAACCATATTGAGGAAGTTAATGGTACGTTCGTTTTTGGGATTGCCGAAAACCTCTGCCGGCGGTCCCTGCTCTACAATATAGCCCTCGTCGATGAAGATCACTCGGTCGGCCACCTCCCGGGCAAAGCCCATTTCGTGGGTGACGACGATCATGGTCATCCCCTCCTTGGCCAGCTGCTTCATGACGTTTAAAACCTCGCCGACCATTTCCGGGTCCAAGGCGCTGGTGGGTTCGTCGAAGAGCATGACGTCAGGATTCATGGCCAAAGCCCGGGCGATGGCCACACGCTGCTGCTGACCACCGGAGAGCTGCATGGGGTAGGCGTCGGCCTTGGCGTCCATGCCGACACGCTTTAAAAGCCCCCAGGCGACCTCCTCGGCCTCCTCCTTGGACATGATCTTCAAGGCCAGGGGCGCGAAGGTGATATTCTTTAAAACCGTCATATTTGGGAAAAGATTGAACTGCTGGAATACCATGCCGATATTTCTGCGGTAAAGATTGATATTCCCCCGGTCGCCGGTAATCTGGTTGCCATCCACGATGATGGTGCCGCTGGTGGCTTCCTCCAGGGCGTTGATGCAGCGCAGCATGGTGCTCTTTCCGGAGCCCGAGGGTCCGATGACACAGATGACCTCGCCTTCCTCAACCTCCAGATTAATATCCTTTAAAACCTCCAGCTCACCGAAGCTTTTTTTGAGATTACTAATTTTTACCTTTGCCATAACTCATCTTCCTTTCGATGTACTGTGACAATTTTGTGAGGATCATAATGATGATAAAGTACATGATCCCGATGATGGTCCACATTCTCAGGGACTCAAAGTTGTTGGCGATGATCAAGCGGCCAACCTGGGTCAGCTCGGCGAGACCGATGACAGAGATCAGTGAGCTGTCCTTCAAGGTAATAATACACTGATTGACGATGGTGGGCGCCATGGTCTTGATGGCCTGGGGCAGGATAACCCTGCGCATGGCCATGGTGTAGGGCAAGCCCAGGCTTCTGGCCGCCTCCATCTGACCCTTGGGTACAGACTCAATCCCCCCGCGGACGATTTCCGCAGAGTAGGCACCGGCATTGAGGCTTAGGGCAATAACCCCCGCCGTAAAGGCGGAAAGTCGAACCCCCAGACCGCTGGCAATACCAAAGTAAATAAAAAAGATCTGTACGATCAGCGGCGTGCCTCGGATAATATTAATGTATACACGTGCGATTCCCCGTAAAAAAATGGTCCTGGAAACGGAGAATAAACCGAATAATAACCCCAGTACCGCCGCGATAAGCAGCGATACCAGGGTCAGTTCTACGGTCATTCCAAGACCCTGCATTAAACGGGGAGCTGACTGGACAAATAATTCAAAAATGTTCATTCAAATCCTCCCGAAATTTTGGTCTTTAGAGATTAGTTGGTAGAAATATAGGTATCTACGATTTCCTGATATTTGCCATTGTCCTTTAAGTTTTTCAGACCAGCGTTGAATTTTTCAAGCAGCTCGGCGTTCTGACCCTTCTGAACAGCTAAGCCGTAGGAGTTACCCGCCTGCAGATCGCCGACCATCTTTAAGGGCTGACCCTGGGTGATGGCGTAGCCCAGAACCGGGTAATCTTCGAAGCAGGCTACAGAGTTGCCAGCCTTGACATCTTCGTACATGTTGGCAGATTCCGGGAAGGAGGTGATGGTGAAGCCATATTCGTCCTTGATGGATTCTGCATAGGTGGCGCCTTCGGTACCATTCTTAACGGCAACGTTTTTGCCTCTTAAATCTTCGTAGGAATTAATGCTGTTATCTGTTGCGCTAACGGCCATGCCTACGCCAGAATCGAAGTAGGGATCAGAGAAATCAAACTTCTGCTGACGTTCTTCGGTGATGCTCATGCCGGCGATAACGGCATCTGCCTGGCCGGATTCAAGGGCGGTTACCGCCGCGTCAAAGCCCAGAGCCTGTAATTCATATTCAAAGCCCTGATCTTCAGCGATAGCCTTTAAGAGATCCATGTCGATACCGATACGGTTGCCGGATTCATCTTCAAATTCAAAGGGCGCGAAGGTTGTATCTGTAGCGATAATGTATTTATCTCCGCTGCCACTATCACTGCCAGTAGAGCAGGCTGTCAGGCTTAAAGCCATCAGTGCAACCACCGCAAAGATTGCAAGTTTCATAAACTTCTTCATTGTTTTCCTCCTGGATTTATTAATTATTTTTATAATTATAGCATTTTTACCTCTTTTTTGCAAACAAAATATATGCTCTTGCAGTTTCTTAAGCCAAAATTGACGCCTTGGCAAAAGAATTGAAAATTTTTTATTTTCCTTACATCCTCCTTTACCCCAGAAAAGCGCCCCTGACGCAAAACAGCGCCCTGCCCTATGGGCAGCGCGCTGTGCAGACAATTCGATTAAATTATAGCTCCGGATGCTCCTTGAGGTAGGCCTTGATCTTTTCAAGATCCTCCTGGTCGATGATGATTTCAGATTCCTCATTTTCCAGAAGCACCTCTTCATTTTTCACCTGAACATCGGCCTCCGCCGCATTCTTTCTCGTCATGAACAGGAATTCCTTCTTATCCAGAATTTCTGTGCGGCGATTTAAGTCAGCCTCGATGGCGTCCAGATCGTCGATGCGCTTGCTGATCTGACCGGACAGACGGGTTAAATCGTCCAGGACATCATCCACAATAAACTGCTTATTGATGATGTTTTTGAGCTTTTCGCGGATGACGTCACCGGTTTCGATGATATCCGTATCCTTGGTGATCGGCGTCAGCTGATCCAGCTCCGCCTTAAAGTCGGTAACGGTTTTTTCCAGCTTGCCGGTTTCCTCCGTCGTCGCATTGATTTCTTCAAGCAGCGCACCCAAACGCGCTTCGATTTCTGTGAAGTCCTTGGCGCTTTCGGTCTGATTTCCGTCGGTATCCTCGGTGCCCAAAAGCTCGTCCAGGGCCGGCAGCTTTTCAGCGGTGTCGGCGACAGACTCTTCCTCGGGGGCTTCTTCGGGGACTTCTTCGACGGCCGGCGCTTCCTCGGCTTCCTGGACCTCTTCTTCTTCCTGGACGGTGTCGGCAGCCTCTTCCTCGGCTTCAGCCTGGGGCACCTCCACTTCCTGTGCCGCCTCGTCTTCAACCGTTTCAGCTGCTTCAGCCGTCTCGTCCTCGGCCTCCTGGGCAGCCTCCGGCGCCTCCATGGCGTCCTCCATCTTGACCAAATCATCATCGTTGATCAGCAGCGACTTAAAGGCTTCTTCATCGAGATAGGCGTCGTCGTCATCAAAATCATCATCGTCGGCTTCCTCGCCGTCTCTGGATTCGGGCAGTTCATCGAAAAGCGCTTCGTCTTCGTCGTAATCCTCCTCGTCGATGTCATCCTCCTCGTAATCGGGCAGGGCTTCCTCGTCGGCGTAGTCGAATTCTTCTTCGGTATCAAAATCTTCCTCGTCGTCATCGCCGAAGAGATCCGCAAAGTCATCCTCTTCTTCCTCGAGCTTTTCAGCTGCCACAGCGGCTACCTCCGCCTTGGCGCCATCCTTTTTGCCGGAGACATTTTCAAAGATATCCTCGTAGCCCTCGTCCTCGCGCTCGATATCACGCTCGTTGAGCCAGGCCTTGCGCTCCCGCTTTTCACTGTGCTTGCCGCCAAAGCGTCTGGACCAGATGATGTGGCTCAGGGCGACGATAACCGCGTCGACCACCAGGGTCGTCAAAAGCAGTCGGCTGGACAGGCCAAAGACCATCAGAAAATTGATGGCAAAGGCGATACAGTCTGCGATGACGATAAAGAGCAGCGCCACAATGATGTGACGTCCGATCCCGGTGATATCGCAGATTCCCAGCAACAGAATCTTAATTCCCACAAAAAAGCATGATAAAATCATGGTATTGGTGTTGATTTCATGGGTGATGAGCATTTGAAAAATCAGCGCCACGCCAAAAGTTGCCAAAATGGTCGCGATACAATCAAATATCAACAGCAATCCTAAACGTTCATTTTTTTCAGCCATAACCTTAATCCTCAATCCTTTCATCTTCTGCTTCGGCCGCTTCTCCGCTGTCTATTCCCAGGCCCGGCAAAACCACGCCCAGAGAATCCGCCAGACGGTCGGTTCCCTTATACATCGATTCTATCTCAATCAGCTTCAGGTATTCCCGATTCAATATCTCTTCTTTTTTATTTAAGGCGTCGCTGCGTGCCCTGAGCATTTCAAGCACGTCCTCCAGCGACTCGAGCATCTTTTTCACCGAGGCCTCTCTGGCCTCCAGCACCGCAAGCTGTCTGCTGTAGACCGCCTCACGATCCTCGCCCTCCTCCAGGGTTGGAAATGCTTCCTCCCGCTGAAATACCGGCACAAATTGATCGGAGATGCTGCCCTCGCGCTTCTGCTCAGAAAGCTCAGCCTCGGAGCTTTCCTTGAGCTGCTCCAGCTTTTCTTCCTTTTCAAGAAGCTGCGCTTCAATAAAACGAATCCGCGATTCATCCTGTTTAAGATCTTTATCCCGGTTATTGTTATCCATGATAGCCTACTCCCTACCTTATTTGACATTATAATTCCAGTCTATAAATTTTATGCATATATCATTATACCAAAATTTAAGACAAATGTATAACATCTTTAGTAAAAAATTCTTGAAAAACGGGAAAAAATTGTTAAGACTAAAGGTAGTATGCTATAATAGCAAAAGCAAGCCGCCGGCGCGGCCTGCCCCAGGGTAAAGCCCTTGCCAGGGCTTAAGGAAGCCGCCAGACAGCCGCATCCCCCAAAGCTAAATAAAACTCCAAATTTTAACACGATGAAATGAGGTATTTTATGGATACACGCCGAAGAAATGTGACTTCAAACCATAGAGACGGGAGAAACGCCAGCCGAAATGGCCAGCGGGTCAGCGCAGCCCAAAAGCAGCGCAGCCGCCAGGCCCAGAGCCGTCCCCGACAAAGGTCAGACGCCTATCAGGAGGAGCTCTTCAGACAGGAGCGGCCATCCCCAAGGGGATCCGCCCCCCAAAACCGGCCCCTGTCCAGAAAGAAGAAGCGCAAAAAACCGCTGTGGAAGCGCATTGTCAAGCTTTTGATCGTCCTGCTGCTCATCGCAGCGGCCTTCACCTTCTACAACGTCAAATTTGCCAACCTCAACCGGGACCTCTCCGGCAGGGCCTCGCTGTACAATATCAGCGACAGCGCCGCTCAGATGGCCAAAAATCACCGGATCGTCAACGTCGCCATCTTCGGCGTCGACGGTCGGGACGACGTGGAGGGCAATCGCTCCGACTCCATCATGATCGCCTCCGCCGACTTTGAGCACGGCGCCATCAAGGTCACCTCCCTGATGCGGGACAGCTACGTCTACATCAACGATGACTACGACTACGACAAGCTCAACGCCGCCTACTCCTACGGCGGGGCAGAGCTGGCCCTTAAGACCATCAACCAAAACTTTGACACCGCCATCAGCGACTACGTCACCATCGACTTCACCGCCATGGTGGAAATGGTCAACGCCGTGGGAGGCGTCACCATCAACATCGAAAGCGAGGACGAGCTCTACTGGGTTAACCAGTACCTGATGGACGTCAATGACAAGGTACACACCAGCTCCCCCGACGTCCCCGGCACCGGCGCCCAGCTGCTGGACGGCAGCCAGGCCCTGGCCTACTGCCGGATCCGCTACATTGGCAACGGCGACTTCGACCGCACCCAGAGACAGCGCGCCGTCTTTGAACAGGTTCTGGCCAAGGCCATGGACCTCAACCCCGTGGCCCAGTACAACCTGCTGATGAAGGTGCTTCCCTACACCGAAACCTCCCTCAGCACCTCGGAGCTCATCAAATACGCCAGCAACGCCATGTTCATGAGCGGTCACGAAATTCAGCAGATGCAGATGCCCACCGACGGCCTGGTGGACACCGGCACCCTGGACGGCGTCTCCTACGTCTTCCCCTACACCCTCGCCGAAAACATTCAGGCCTGGTATCAATTCGTCTACGAGGAAAGCTACACCCCCTCGGACACTGCCCAGGGCATCAGCGATGAGATTGAGAGTGTTTGGTGGTAGGCAACTGCCGGCAGACTTTATTTAATTAAATTGAAAATCCCCGAAGGCTGGATAAGCTGTTATCTGGCCTTTGGGGATTTTTGTTGTGAACGTTAATTTGGAAGTGAGATTCCTTAGCATTTTCAATGGGAAGGCGTGAGGTGGGGTGGTTTTACTTGCAATCAACATCTGCCCATGCTGACTACTGGAAAATTCTCAAATTGGCTAAACACTGTTTCGCCAATTTGATCTTCAGCATATATTCAATTTTATGTAAAATCAACACCTGTTACTTTTTGTAAAGCTTTTCTTAAAGTCTATCACACTTCCTGGGGTAAAGAAAGAAAAACGTCTTGGTTCACCGCTGAATTTAGATTATAATAAAGGTAATCATTATAAATGATTATGAATCAAAATTGGAGGGCAGACATTATGCTGAAAACCATTAGAAAACAAATTGATTACACTGTAGTCTGTGTAAATGAGTTCGCACGCAAAAAAGCACTGCACCCTCGCACCGCATTTTTATATCTATACAATCATAAGGGCATTGACTTTATAAAAAATTATTACGATATAGAGCACACATTGTCACTGGATGATGCCATAGAAGATTTGGATATTATCTGCAAGAATAATGGAGGTATCTTAGAATGAAACTGTACCATGGGTCAAATGTGGAAATATTTGAAATCGACTTAAAAAAATGCAGACCCTATAAGGATTTCGGACAAGGTTTTTATCTTACCACCCTTCCTGATCAGGCTGCGAAAATGGCAAAACGCGTATCCCGAATTCATGGCGGTACTCCTTATACTACTGTATTTAATTTTGACGAATCCGCATTAAATCATCCTGAAATTAACACACGTATCTTCAAAGTCCCCACTAAAGAATGGGCCCTATTTGTAATCAATAATCGAAATCGAAATTTCAACAATCATTCTGATCCAGAATGTAACTTTGACTGCAAGTATGACCTCATTGTAGGCCCCATAGCCAATGATGATTTAGCCTTACTTTTTCGCCAGTTCTCCAATGGACTCCTTGGGATAGAAACACTGGTAAAGAAAATGAAATACAAAAAGTTGACCAACCAGTATTCCTTTCACACACCAAAGGCTTTGTTATATCTTGAAAAGGCAGGTGTTTTACATGACTAAACGCGAACAATTGATGGAATATATCACACAGGATATCGTGGCTTTTTTGTCAGAGGACAGACAATTGGATTATACCGAAGCCATGAGAATCTTTTACACCTCCCAAACCTACGAAAAACTGTTAGATGAAGAAACAGGACTATATCTGGAAGGCTCCGCATATGTTTACGATATTTTAAAAGGAGAGCTTAAATATGGAAAATTGACACAATTAGAGTATTAAAAAACTAAATTATTTATATAAAGGAGTTTCCCCTTGAATAAATTGATACAATTTTTAAAAAGCGAGCGCTTTGCTGAGATCTTTCGCTTCGCCGTCAACGGCGGCGTAAGCTTTGTGGTGGATTACGCCGTTCTGTTCATCCTGACGGAGTTTTTCGACGTCAATTACCTCATCTCCTCGGGCATCAGCTTTACCCTGTCCGTCATCGTCAATTATCTGATCTGCGTTCTTTGGGTTTTTAAAAACGTCAAAAAAAATGACACCAAAACCGTCGTCTTATTCGTCGGCTCCAGTGTCATCGGTCTTTTGATTAACCAGGTTTTGATGTGGTTTTTCGTGGAAATCACAGGACTCTACTATATGATCGCCAAGATCATCGCCACGATTATTGTTATGATTTGGAATTATGTGGCTAAGAGAAAAGCAGTTGTGGGGTGATTAAAAATCATAAAATATCCATATTAACCTTTACAATGCAACATAAATATTTCATTTAATATCTCTATTCTCAAAATTCAATCTTATTTATTTCCTTTTATCCAAAACTTCCTCTATTTCATTAATTCTTTTTTCTAATAAGGCTACCTTTTGTACTAATCGTCTGTTTTTTTCATTTAAAAGAGATACAATTGTTGTCAGCGATAAAAGGATCACAAGAATAAAAATCGCTTCAATTACAAAAACAGTATTTACCGGTGTCTCAATTCCTACCAATCCGGAAATACCATATATGATTTCCGGAAACACTATCATTATCAATAAAACTACTCCTGATATTAGCCACGTTAGCGAATACCTTAAATTTAATTTTTGTTTTCTTAATAAATTAATGATAATTCCCAGATATACTAACACAATAATGCCTAAGAAAATGCGCAAATTACTTCCCATTATTTTTGCCCCCTTCTTTTCGCAAATTGCCAAGTCGGTAAATAATGATTGCAAGAGAAACCTTAATCATATAATAGATACTCCGTACTGCGTTAATTGAGGATTCTCCTCCCTGACGTTCGTGCATTAAAACCGCTACCTCTTTCACTTTAAATCCATTTAAAGTTGCCGCAATTATCGCCTCTGGTTCAGGATAATCCTCTGCATAATTATTGGCAAAAAATGCTGTCATCTGCTTCCCTGTCGCCCTAAAGCCGCTGGTTACATCAAGAACTTTGGTTCCACAGCACAATTTTATTAGCCCACTTAAAAATTTTATGCCAACACGTCTTAACCCAGAAGATTGAAAACCGTTCTTTTCAATAAATCTGGAGCCTATAACCATATCTGCTTTTCCGTCGACAATCGGTTGGATAATATTTTTTATGTATTCTGGATCATGCTGGCCATCGCCATCCATCTGAAGCGCAATATCATAGTTGTTTTCAACGGCATAACGGTATCCAGTCTGAACACCTCCACCGATTCCTAAATTTACAGGTAAACTGATGTAATTAAATTTTTCTTGTTTTAATATACTTTCAGTATTATCTGTAGAGCAGTCATTGATGATCACATAATCCACCATATCATTTGATTTTTTCAAATTATCTACAACATCAATAATCGCTTCTTCTTCATTGTAAGCTGGAATAATCACAAGTACCCTCATACTCAATACCTTACCTTTTTCCTTTATTACTCAAACTTTAACTGCCCCTTTACTTTTCCTTGAATATGGCTCTGGATGGCGCCCAAAGTGACAGCTATAACTATTGCCCCTAACATATTATAATACGGATTCATTTCTCCTCCGCAGAGATAACAAAGTGTCTGCTGTACCGGCCATCCCCATAGATATACTTCATAAGAAATCTCTCCTCTTGAAGCAAAATCAGAATATTTGGCCTTCGTTGCATAGCCCACCGTAAAAATAATATACGGAAAAAATAAAATAAAGCAAAAATCAAATATACCAACATAACGAGATAGAACTAATAGAAACGTTAATCCCACTGCTATTTTCGTATTTAAAAATATTTTATTCTGGTACAAATACATCCCTATTCCAATGGCAAACAGAATTATTGCCCGTAATATAGAAAGATAAAATAAAGACACTGGATAAATAAATATTATCACAAATGCAAAAATACCGACACCTGCCAAAACAATGCCATAAACCTTTCTATTGAACATATGCATTTTATATCCCAGAAAGCATAGAATATAGCAAATAAATTCTACCGGCAAAGTCCACAGGGCTCCATTTACAACATTGGGATATACATTATCAACAAATACACCCGGCAAATTATGTACAGGAATCAAAATTGCATTTAATAAAAATTTATAGGTTGTACTTTGTAAAAAATACATTTTCCAATCTAAGCTACTTAGCAAAGGACCAACAACAAACGTTAAACAGGCAATGACTATAATTAACGGTGGGAATATTCTTTTTACACGCGCTTTAAAATATTTTTTTCCAGTATGTAACCTAAACATACTTTTACAAATCAAGAATCCACCATACGAAAAAAACACACTGACTGCTAGAGCACCCAAACCCAGACTGCCCTCTGTAAACCTTGCTAAAAAATCTTCAACCTCTGCCCCTTGCGAGATAGGATAGGCATGACTTACAATGACTAGCAATGCCGCAACAAAGCGTATAATATCCAAATTATTATTTCTTCCTCTACTCGCATCTTCCAAACAAATAAAGCTATCTCTTTTCATTTTCTAAAATTTCAAAAATCTTTGAGGCATCCCCCCAAATTGCCGGTGAATCATATGGTCTATCTGGAAATTTTCCATATTGCAGCTCTATCTTGTACCCTTTCTCTTTGATAAACTTTTCAACTTTATCTCCTAATGATACAGCTTCTCCACTGCAACAATTTATTATTCCATTTATCTTTTTTTGAACCGAAACAGCTGCAATCTGTTCTGCAAGTTGATTAACTTCAATAAAATCATATTTGTTTTTTCCAGATGTAAACGGAAAATATTTTTCACCTTCTCGTTCTTTTTGGATTATCTTTGAAAAAATAGAATTGTTTTCCAAATCATCTCCCGTTACATAATATGCGCGAAGCCATTGATAAACTGCACCATACTCTTTGCATAATAACTCCACAGAAACTCTTAGTGCATTTTTAGCTATTCCGTAATAGGATAGTGGATTTGTTGGTGTTGCTTCATCTACTGCACCCTCCCAATATCCTATTTCATGCATTGATCCCATAACAACAATATGCTTCAATCCACCTTCTAATAAATTAGAAATAAACTGATAATGAGAAGATAAATCCAGCATATGCTTATGCGAATTGTGGAAAAAGCCGTCTCTCCACGCCAAATGAATAACTACATCAGGACAACCTAAATCTTGGAATATTTCCGGATTATTTTCGAAAACAGATATCTCTTTCCTATTAACCCGGCTATCCATATTTTTAAATTTTATATCTACTGCAGTTACATCATGTCCCCTGTCTAATAGCGATTTTATCACATGCTTTCCTATATACCCTGATGCACCAGTAACAGCTATATGTTTTTTATTCATAATCATTTCTCCTACACCTTATTGCTCTTTTCACTCTGCGCATAAATGCTATTGATTAATTTTGCAATAGCCTTAGGCCAATAGTGACATAAAATTTCATAGTCTTCTTTAACTCTGATATTTTCGCTAATATTTAAACTCGTTGCAGACTCTGCATAAATACGATGTCCTAGCAATCTTTTACGCAAATATATAAATGCTCCTTTTTCCTCTGCGAGAATAACCCATGTCATATAGTCGCAGCTATTCTTATATTTTGTATCAAACAACGGAAATGGAACATTCTTCTTTAAAAATGTAACTGTCGGACAGCAAATGGCACATCCAACCGATAAGGTTCTTTTTCTGACAAACCGGTTTGACCAAAAGCATTGCAAAGATAATGGGAAGTTAATAATGCGCTTTACATTTAACAGCAAATTACTTGTTTCCTTTTTACCTAGTTTATGCTCATAATAATCTGTAAAAATAAGAATCGTATCATCCTTTTTATTTTGGTTGGCTGCCTTCAGTATCTCTTCCACATAATTGGGCTCATAGGTATCATCTTGGTGTGCCATGGTTACTAATTCTGTGGATGCTTTATCAAATCCAAAATTCCAATCCGACGCCGCAGATTTTGGATTCGGGTTTACAAAATATGGTATCTCATATTTCTCACATAAGTTGATTATATGCTCATTTGGTGTCGACGTTGATAAAATAATATTACTTTTTATCGTTTGATTCTTCAAAGAGTGAATCGTCTCTTCTAAATAAGGATTTTCTTTATAAGCACATATGACAAATGTATGGTCATTTCCATTATAGCTTTTCATTATCTCTCCTTCATTGCCTTTTTTAAATGTATTATTCCAAATGACAATAGTAACATACATTCTATCAATAAACTTCCTATTGTCGAATAATTTACACCGTCCATGGAAAAATCAGGAATCAATACAAGTGATAAAAGTATACATATTCCAACCGCTAGAATATTTGAAATTAGCAGCCCTTTAAAGGCATGCATTACTGTTAACAATGTGCATAAAAACCAAATGAGTGCTGTCAAAATCGTACATACAATAACTGGAATTAACAAATAGCTATACTCTAAAATCGACTCACCAAACAATAAGTGTAATCCCCAATTTCCAAAAATTTTTGCACCAATTAAGCATACTATGGATAGGAGAGTAATACCTACTATACACTTTTTAAACAACTGTATAAACCCTGAAAAGTCTCCCATGTAGTATTTTTCAGCAAAAACTGTTACAAAAGGATTAAACAGGTAGCTTGCCGCAACTTGAACGATAACGGCCGGCGTTGCAATAGACGCATAAATACCTAAAATTTCATTTCCCCAAAACTTTTCTAAAAAATAGCGTGGAATTGTTCCTATCGTTGTTGAAAGGAACAAATAAATCACCAAAGGGAAACACTCGACTAAAAGGCACCAAATTGCTTTTCTATCTAATTTAACTTTAAATTTATCTAATTTATAGCTCTGCGGTATATCATAAAGAAAAATACTCAAGTAAGCCGTTATTGCCATTGCAATAATTGCAACAATTAGACTCTTAGTAAAATAAACACCTGCTGTAAATGCTAAAAAGGTAGTAATCGCCCTAATTATAAAGGATTTTCCAATGATATCCATTCGAAATAAGCGCTGATCAATACCA